>NZ_QJSM01000018.1 GCF_003205235.1 Thermoplasma sp. Kam2015
ATTTAAATATACCAATATATCCATAAATCTGTATCAATATCCGCAATTTTCCAGCGAGGTAGGGTGCTTCGCAAACTAATCTTAAGCTGAATCATCGATTTCTTCATTTCATCGAAGGGAGGTCTGCCTGTATGAATATATTCAGGTGAAGCCCTATATCCCGATATCCGCAGGCGTAAATTGGGATCGCACAGATCTCATTCCGTATTATACCATTTTCTTCTCATGGAATATAAAAAAGAACCTGGAAATAGAATTTATAAACCCATCCATTGGGGAGCCAGCATATTTTCCCATTAAAGTCTGGTGTTTATCGTTTCACTCAAACTCCAAATTTCGCCTATAGGCGAAGAAATCATATTAAACAATCTCAGTACGAACGTAGCTGAAACTGTTAGATTGAGATGCAGGTGTCGGGATTTGGACCCGAGTCGAAAGCTTGGAAGGCTCTCGTGCTACCAGGCTACACCACACCTGCAGAAAGGCAAAATGGATATTGAAAAAGGCTAAAAAACTTTTCCCTGCTCACCAGTGCTTAGTGGACGATCTCGACGTCTGTTGGAATTTAAAGATAATTTATTGTGATCAAACAATTTTCAGTCAATCAGAGTGCATGGCACCTCTGATACCACACTCGATCCACCATCTTAAGATCCGAAATTTCAGCCAGAGGTTGCTTGCTTTTGGAATTTTGTAGTTTTTCGAGAAGAGTTAAATTTTTGTTTACATCTAAATTGAAGTGACGGTAAAGATGGTTTACATAGGTATCATTGGAGGCAGTGGACTTTACGATCTTATGCCTGAATCTGTTAAGAAAGAGATGGATACGCCATTCGGAAAGCCTTCCGATGCAATAGAGATTGGAGATGTTAATGGAGTAGAGGTTGCATTCATTCCAAGGCATGGAAAGAAGCATACCATACCGCCTCATAAGGTGAATTACAGGGCCAATATTTGGGCCCTTCATGATCTCGGTGTTGAGAGGATCATCGGGCTGAATGCCGTTGGTTCCTTAAGGGAAGACTACAAGCCTGGAGAGATAGTGATCCCGGATCAGTACATCGATTTCACCAAACGCCGTGAACTGACCTTCTATGATGGACCTCAGGTGTATCACATCTCCGAGGCCGATCCTTTCTGCCCGGAGATGAATTCTATATTATATGAAGTGGCCAGAAATCTTAAAATCCCAGTTCATAATTCAGGTACATATATAACGATTGAGGGTCCTAGATTCTCAACGAGAGCAGAATCGAAGATGTTCAGGCAATTTGCGGATATAATTGGAATGACGCTTGTGCCGGAGGTAAGTCTGGCAGGCGAGCTTGCGCTGTGTTATTCGGTTATCGCTTCCGTAACGGATTACGATGTATGGTCAACTAAACCGGTTGATGCTAGGGAAGTGATGAACATAATGAAACAGAACGACCGCAAGGTGCGAGACATCCTGTTCAATGCACTTCCTCTAATAAAAAAGGAGAGGACGTGCTCATGCTCTCTTCGTTTAGATAACGCTAAAATGTGATGAAAATGAAATTGAAGTTTTTAGGTGGTGCAGAAGAAGTAGGAAGACTAGGAGTGAAAATAACCGATAGAGATACCAGCGTGATCGTGGACTACGGCGTGATACCGGAGAAACCTCCACAGTACCCGTTGCCTCCAGAGCCGGTAGATGCGATGTTCATAACGCATTCGCATCTGGATCACATCGGAGCAATACCTGTCTACTACCACAAGGGTGAACCGGATCTGTATGCAACTCAGATGACGCTGAACACGATGAAGCCTTTGCTTCGCGATGCCCTCAAGGTCACCAATCTGGAAGGATATCCGGCGATGTTCAACGAGGACGACATAAACAGCGCGCTTGCGAACATGAGGCCGGCAAGATACTTTGAGCCGATAGAGATCGGCAGCATGGTTGCTACGCCGTATCCTGCAGGGCACATACCGGGTTCCACTATGTGGAAGTTCGAAGACGGCATGTCTGTTACGGTTACGGGCGACGTGAACACCATAGATACGTACCTAATCAATGGCGCAAAGCCCATAAAGACAGACGTTCTGATCATAGAGAGTACCTATGCCGGTAAGAACCACGAGAGCAGAGAAGACGTCAGGAAGAGGTTCAGAGACAGTGTAAAGGAGGTCATAGACAGTGGTGGCAAGGTGATCATGCCGGCCTTCGCCGTTGGCAGAACACAGGAACTCATAATGACCATCGCAGACATGGGCTATGATGTTGCTGTGGATGGCATGGGTAACGATATAAGCACCATATATCTCAATACACCCGGCTTCCTGAGATCCAAGAAGGAGTTTCTGAGAGCCCTCAGCAAGGTAAGGATCATAAAAGGCCGGAACATGAGGGAGAATGCTATAAGGAGCGATATCATAATATCGACCTCAGGTATGCTCGACGGCGGTCCAGTTCTTGGATACATTCAGAAGTTGCTGGAAGACGAGAAGAGCGCGATATTCGTCACCGGTTATCAGGTGGAAGGTACAAACGGAAGGAGCCTGCTAGAAAGCGGTACACTCACCATAGCTGGAGTGACTGTGAAGCCTAAGATGCGCGTGGAATTCTTTGATATGTCGGCGCATGCAGGTCACGATGAACTGGTCAGCTTCATAAAGGCCATAGATCCTAAGAAGATCGTACTTTGCCACGGAGATCACAGGGAGAACCTATTGCCGGATCTGGAAGGCTATGACGTGCTTCTGCCGTACAACGGAAAAGAATACGAAATCTGAAAAATAAATATTTTTAATATTTTATGCCTTTGTGTTCCAGATCTTTTCCAGTGGCTTCTTCTTTGTTTCTGGTGCGAACAGGACTGTTATTATGAAAGCCAGAAACATAAGGGCTGCAAACAGGAACATAGAATGGAATATTGGATACAGTGGAAACAGTACCACACCCATTATGGCACCGACTCTCGATACCGAGGTGGCTATACCCTGTATCGTTGATCTGTAGTTTGTCGGATAGAGCTCCGTCGGATAGAATAGCGTTGCAGCACCAACCCACTGTTCGAAGAGCACAAACGAGAAGAAGAAGGACACGAGCGGTACTATGGATACTATCCTGACAATTGATCCAATGAGCAGAAGTGCGAACATCACGAAGACGCCCATCAGTGTGAGAACACGTCTCCCAATCCTGTCCGCCAGCGCCATGGCAACGATGTATCCTGCTATGGCACCTGCCGCCACGATCATACCGCTTTCAGCTATAACGCGCAGTCCAGCGGTGTTCAGTGCAGTGGCAGCGAGTCCGATCTCCCTTATCATTGTAGGATAGTAAAAACCTATTCCGTAGGAAGCCACATCGAAGAGGAACCAGACGGAGAGCACGAATATGGTCTTAGGCAGGAATCCCGATGCGAACAGATCCCGGAATCTGACCGCTTTCTCCTCTCTTCCCTCGGTGAGGCCCTCCATGAGATCCGGCTCCTTGCCCGTTATGTTCTCGATCACCCGGCTAGCCTCCTCCGCTCGGCCATGGCTAACGAGCCATCTGGGTGACTCTGGTATCTGCATCCTCAGAAATATGATCGGAATTGCCACTATGCCACCGATTATGAAGGTGTATCTCCAAAAGTAGTAGGTGAAGGCGAATGCGTAGTTCATAACGCTGGAAAAGAGCGAACCGAACCAGTACATGCCGACCATGGCATACAGGAGGGATCCACGCCTTTTCACCGGTGCAAACTCAGATACTATCGTTGAACTTATCGGATAGTCTCCGCCTATGCCAACACCAAGCATGAACCTGCTCAGAAACATCATCCAGAAGTTTGTGGCGAGCCCAGCAGCTATGGCAAAAACAACGAAGAGTATTAGGTCAATGCCGAAGATTTTCTTACGCCCAATGCGGTCTGATAGCCTCCCCAGCAGCGGGGCGCCAACTATCATGCCGGCGAAGGCCGACACGTTGACAAGTATATACTCAAGCTTGGTGAATCCAAGCTGCACAGGCATCAGGAGTATGGCCATAGTTATGACTGAAAGGTCATAGCCGTCGAGGAACATACCCATGGATGCAAGCAGCTCCATCTTCCTGTGGAACGGTCTCATCCTCATATTGTCCATTTCATCAAAGAATCCCATGAACTATACCTCCATATGCATACGTCCCGCAGCGCTATCAGCGCATGGCAGGTATGAAAAATTACCTTTCCTACATATGAAGATACGCTTTACATATATATAGATTTTTGATGGGCAAAACGGTGAATGCCGATCTGGGATGAAATTTCTCCAGGCATCATGCGTGAAAGAAATATAATGGAGTTGCGATAGCCTTCTATGATTGGTGCTATACTAGCCGGTGGTTATGGCAAACGCCTGAAACCCATAACTGATTCCATACCCAAGGCGCTGGTTGAGATAAAGGACAACTACACCATAATGGATCGCCAGCTTTTCGATTTCAGCGTGATGGGGGTTGAATCGGTCTACATACTTTCAGGATATCTGGGCAATAAGATCGAGGAGAGATATGGAAACACCTTCAGAGATATGAACATCTTCTACCTCAGGGAGGAGAAGCCCCTGGGTACCCTTTATTCCCTAAGGAACCTCATAGATGAGGTCAAGGACGATGATATAGTTCTCAGGAATGGAGACACTGTAACCGATGTCAACTTTCTCAATTTTCTCAAGAAGGCACAGGATCAGAAATACTACATAACGATGTTCGTAACCAAGATGAAGAGCCCGTTTGGCATAGTTGAGACCTTTGGCGACCAGATCGTCAGATTCAGAGAGAAACCAGAACTCGACCATTACATAAATGCAGGGCTCTACTACATAAAAACTGAGGCTTTTCCCTACTTTTTCGAGAAATATGTGGATAGGGATCTGGAGACCACGGTCTTCCCTAGGATGGCCAGAGAAGGTCTTGTCGGTTCATACACAGAGGAAGCCATGTGGATCGGCATAGACAGTGAGAAGGATCTTGAAAGGATAAGGGGAGACTACAGGAACAGGGACGACTTTCCATGGGGCTATTCAAGGGTACTCTTCGATGACGGCAGATCCAAGCTCATAGAATACTCGATCAAGTCAGGTTCTGATGTAGACATAGACTGTGGCGATGGCTGCATAATGCGCATACAGTCTGGGCTTGGAACTTTTGGAGGATCTCCAGAGGATAAATTCGGCAATGGAGATGTCAGGAGCATGTCTGGCAAGATCCATATAAATGCGCTTGAGAATACGAAAGTCGAATTAATTCTCTCAAAAAAATAAATATAATATATATCTGATACGAAAAGCCATGCTGATACATAGCAAAATTTAAAAATGATCTTAACATAAACATCCGGTTCTATGGGGATCGTAACTAGGGAGAAGCTTCTGCAGGCCCTTGACAACATATACGGGAAAAAGGGCATGTCGAGGCCTGATGTGGAGGATCTTTCCGATTTCGTGCTTTCGTTCTTCGGTTACGATGACTACGTGCTTGACAATGTGCTGTCTCCCGCTGAGAGAGACGTTTTCTACAATCTGGAAGAATATGGGATACTGGAAACATACAGGGAAGAAATATCAATACTTCATGGCAAGGTCTGGAGAGTCAACCAGTGGCGCTACAGGAAGGACAAGATAGATGAGCTTGCATCGGCCAGCGCAGACCGCAAGAATGAGACAAATATTTATGATGAGATTTTCAAGGAAATGTAAGTAACCTTTACAATTTTTTTCTGAAGATTAATAAAGGAAAAAGTGCAAGCAGTGGAAGTATTATGGATCCATACTTTGGAGCATCATTTATCAGGTGCAGAACAGGATGTTTTGCCGGATCGTACTTATCCACGTGTATTTCGTATCTGTCTATGTACTCCACTGCATGCACGCTTCTGTTATCCCATGGCATAGTGAAACGCCAGTCGGCGATCTGCCCCTTAGGTTCACCTATGGATCTGCGAAATATTCCGCTTTTTGATATATTCGGCACCTTTCCGTAGACCGGATCATTCTTGTACAACGTCATGCTACCTTCGTTCAGCGCCTTTAGCGCTATGCCATTCCAGAACTCTGATTCCGTGTAGCTCAACTGCATCAGAACTCCTTCAATCCAACCGCCATGGGTTTATTGGCATAGTATGCATAATCTTTCTCGTCCACAGCGATTATTCCAACTGGAACGCTGAATTTATCCACCTCTTCTTTTATTATGTCGTACAGCTTTCCAGTGCCGATCCTGCTGTATATGCGGAACGACAGCACATTTTTTGCTATCTCTTCGCCAACGCCCGTCGCCACTACTGCACCCTTCTCGCCTACATATATCCCCGCACCGGGGATTGGCGAATCTCCGACTCTGCCCCTCAGCATCGGAAATGATCCACCAGTGGAAACCGCTCCGGCAAATTCACCCTCTACGCGTGCCACGGCACCAACTGTATCATGCACCTTCACGTATTTGAAATATATCTTGAATTTATCCGGAATCTCATTCCTCTCGACGTCTTCTTCAAATTTTTTTAGCAGATTCCTGGCCTTCTCAGTCATGGGATCATAGTCAGGATATCCCATGAGCCTTGCAAATCTTATCGCACCATCCCCGGTCATCATTATGTGCGGTGATTTTGCCATAACATCTCTGGCCACCAGTATTGGGTTCTTCACGCGCTCTATGTTTATCACGGAACCGAAGTGCCCAGGGATCATGACCGCTGCATCCATCTGTATGCTTCCGTCGATTCTCGGCACCGATCCGGTACCTGCATTGAAGTCAGGGTCATCCTCCATCTTTATCACGGCACGCACCGCATTGTCCAGTGCACTCAGTTCTTCGGAGGCCGTCTCGGCATAAGTGTTGAGCCTTCCGTTGAAGGAGGGATCTGAACCGACGCCACCGTGGATCAGAAGAACATTCCTCATGATGGGTTATCTGTTTGTCTGTATTAAATTTCATTCGCTTTATTGCATGACATTTTTCCCGTAGTCCTTACCGCAGAGAATATCAAGTGCAGCATTTGTGTATATGAACGCCAGATAGGGAGAACGATATGGATTGAAGTATTCATGAACTGTAAAATCCTGCTCATCGCCTATCGACATATAGTATATCACATCTGATGTCTGGAAATAACCCCACAGATCCCCAAGCTTATCTTTGCATTCCCTTATTCTGTCAAAGGTGCTGACCTGCATAAGGTTGCCCATCCATGCGCTGAGATCCCTGTTCTTATCAGCCCATGACGTTGTCTTTTCGATGCTTATGAAATCTCTGGTCCTGTGCCGCAGTTCGGCCTCGCGTACAAGAATAGTATCGATACCGTATTCCTGGAAATATCTGGGCAGATGCTTTAGAAATTCGAATATGCCGGTTTCAGGCCTCTGATGTTCACCAAAGGTCTCGTAGTCCATGAAAAGGTTTATGAGATCGCCATCGGCCAGCGATATCCATCTTGCAAATTTGTCCGCGGTGAGTGGATAATCCTTCCATGATCTGTTGGAGAACCTGAATGATATGTCGTCGCTGAGCGGATAATTCCTGAGGTAGAGGTTTATCCCCGATGGAGCCGCATAGCGGTGATTCACGTTATAACGTGACGATATCCCATCGGTCCCCTCAGCAAGTATGTTCCTGAATCCCATTTTTTTAGCCATTTCAGCTATATGATCATTGTATATCAGCTCGGTGTTCCTGAATGATACTGGATCATAGTTGAAGACATTCTTCAAAGATCTGGTCTGCATGGAAACCTGCCTGGTGAATTCCTCATCGTTCCATATTGATGCGAGGGAATGATAATAGGTTTCAGCCATAAGTTCGCACAGTCCGCTCTTCACGTAATCTTCGATAACGTCGATCACCTTTGGGCAGTACCTTGAAGCCTGCTCCATGAAGGTGCCGGAGAGCGAGAAGGAGGATCGTATTCCATACTCCATAAGATGCTGGGTAGCTGGTATATAGTTGTTCACCGCTATCCTCTTGAATATCTCCTCGTTTTTCTCATCCCAGAAGATATCTCTGGTTCCGCCCCTCAGATCGGTGAGGTTGATGGGCCTCAATCTGAACGGCTGATGCAGCTCAAAATAGAACATTACATCCTTCATAATGACTCGTACACCCCCATGGTACTTATTGCAGCCTTACGCCAGGTGAACCTCATAGCCTCGATCCTCCCGAATTCAGACATGGTCTTGAGCAGTCCTGAATGGTTCAGTATTGATATGGTGTAAAGGGCCATCCTGTCAGTATCCCAAAAGTCCGCGGATAAGACATGGTTCAGTGCTTCGCCCACTCCCGTGGTCTTGCTGAGTATGACCGGAGTTCCGGATATCATGGCCTCAAGCACAGTCATTCCGAAGGGCTCTGATATGGCAGGAATTATGAAAACTGACGATCTCTTGTAATAACCTATAGCTCTTCTGAACGATACGAAACCTGGAAAGTCCATATGGTTTAGGAAGCCGTTTTCAAGTGCAAATCTCTTCATCTCAGGGAGGAGCTCACCGGTGCCTGCAACGGTGAATCTAACATTTCTGTCAAGTTCAAGCACCTTCATGGCGACCTCCATGAAGAACTTCGGGCCCTTCTGGCTCGTGACTCTGCCAAAATAGAGAACGCTGCGTTCCCTTTTCTGTTCAGGATAAGATATATATGGCGTAGGATCGACCCCGTTGTATATAGTCCTGATTCTTCTGTCGTCCGCGCCGTAATGATCCACTATCATCCGCTTTGTGAGGTTGGAAACGCATATGATCCTGTCAGCGTTTTGTGCCCCTTCCCTCTCCACGGCCATTATTCTCTCCTGCGGATTGAAGAATGCGGATCGATCGAATTCGGTGCTGTGGAATGTTACGACAAGGGGAATGCCATATTTCTCCCTGATTCTCAGGCCGGCAGGGAAAGTGATCCAGTCATGGCAATGTACGAGATCTACCCCATCAGGATCAAATGATTCAACAACTCTATCGTTGTAGTCCATCACTGCGTCATAAAAATCATCTATCATGGCATAGCCCGAGATGAATTTGACTCGTTTCAACCTGATTTTTCTTACATTGAACGGATATTCCGGAAAATCGTAGCCTAGATCCGGCACGTATATGGTCACATTGTGGAAATGGCCAATTATGGAGAACAGATTGACGGTGTGTATGCCGAGCCCACCCGAAAATGCCGGTGGAAGTTCCCAGCCTATAACCGATATCTTCAAGCGGGTGCACCTCTGAGATCCTCAAAATATGACCTGATTATCTCTCCATGGCTCCAGGCCTGCATCATGCATCCCTTGGGTCTGCCAGAGCTGTTGCCATCGAAGAGCTCCGGTATCTTCGCCATTGAAAAAAGCGGGAGAAATTTCTCGAACAGATCCCGGACGCTGTATCCCATTCTCACAGCCGATTTGATGAAGACGCCTGCCAGCCATGGCCAGACCGTACCGTTGTGATACGCTCTGTCCCCCTCCGGCTGTGGACCGGAGTACTGCGGGACGTAGTCCGGATCATCCGGAGAGAGGCTTCTTAAACCGTATGGCGTTACGAGTTTTTCCCAGGCAAGATCCACCCATCTCCTGTCGTCCATGACAGGGTATGGAAGAAAATATCCGATAAGAAAATTCGGTCTAAGCCTAGTATCGTCCGGATCTGAAACATCAAGAATTGAGTCATTCTTCACGAACTTCCTTGCGAAGTTCATCTTAACCTTCTCAGCCATATCCGCAAATTCACCTGCATCCTCCTGCCCAAGTTTTCTAGCAGTGGATGAATAGAATGACAGTGCATTGTACCAGAGGGCGTTTATCTCTACAGGGAATCCAGTCCTAGGCGTTACGGCCTTGCCTCCAATCAGAGCATCCATCCAGGTCAGAGGTGATTCAATGACTCTTATAAAATTATCTTCCATGCGAAACATATCGGTACCACCAATATACGAATCAAGAATTGCCCTCATATGGGGCATCATCTCTGCAACAAACTTCTCGTCATTGGAGTATTCTTGATATTTTTGAACGGCATATATGAACCAGAGAGGAGTATCAGCTGAGAAATGAAGCGAATCTATGTCCAGAGTATTAGGTATCAATCCACCCTTCATGTCCTTTGCATATTTTTTCAATATCTGCTTTGCAATGTTAAATCTCCTCGATACAAGGAGTATTCCCGGCATCGAGATGAAGGTATCTCTTCCCCATGGGCCGAACCAGTGATAACCAGCTATCATGTCATCATGCATGAGGAAGGACAGCGAATTATACCGAAGGTCATTCAGATCTCCATTGACGGATCTGAAATCCACATATTTTTTCAGAACTTCATCGAACCTTACCTTCACCGCATCCGCCGTAACAGCGATATCAAAACCACTGCCCGGATCCTCTATCGCTATAACCCCTGGATTGTAAAGATCCTCCTCATCGTTGGTCCCTCGCTCCGTCTCCCTTGGATACCTGAAATTATAATACCAGTAACGTTTTTCGTAAAAGACTCCGGAAGATAATATGTCCACGTGATATTTCCCATCGGATATCCTTATGCCATCTTCGATCTGATCGGTTGAAAAATTTCTATCTCCGCTTCTGATGACCCGATGAAAGCTTCTGAAGGAAACCAGGGGATATAGATAGACCGCATCTGGTGGATCACCAGAAAAGCGATATCTGATCAGGACCGTATCCGAATCCTGATCCATAACCAGAGATTTTGTCACACTGTGGTCATCATCGAATCTAAAGCCGCATTCCGGTATTGGAATCTCCTTGCAGCTATATATGAACTTGAAACCATCTGGATATACGGTGTCTCTATAATAATTTGTATCTATACTGAATGTTTTATCGTTAAAGCGTATCTCTTCAAATAACTTTGATAAAAGGACGGTGGCGCCGAAATTCGTATGATCTCTTTTCACCAGAATACCATGATATGTTCTTGTATTTGCAAAGGAATATGTTGAGGAAGCGTAAGATCCATTTGAATTTGTTATGATCCATTCGGCATTAAGATCCATCGGTAATAAAAGTATACAATGCTATTAAATGTATCCAATAAAGCATCAGCGATCTCATGGACACGTATACAAAAAAGCTATAAGCCTACATGTAGATAAGCCCCCATGGTCAGATATACACCGCTCGGCAATGGGCGGTTACTCGTGGCTTTTGACACTGATTACAGGATTGTTGATTTTTACTATTCAAAATATGCCTCCGAGAATCACTCTTCCGGTCATCCATTCTATTTTGGCGTTTCAGTGAATGGAAATTTTCACTGGATAGACCGAAATTCAATAAAGCATATGGATTATTTTGATCACACAATGGTTTCCGTCATCAATTACACCCAGGACGGAGTGGATTTTGAAAATAGGGACATGGTTGATATTTATAAGGACGTTTACATCAGACGGGTGGTTGCTGAAAATAAGACTGGAAAGGATGTTAATCTGAAACTTTTCTTCCATCAGAATTTTTACATATATGGAAATGACATAGGAGATACGGCAGCATATTTTCCAGAATACAGGGGTATAATACATTACAAAGGCGGCAGATATTTTCTGGCATCCACGCTTGATGAATCCGGCAACTTCTGCGATCAGTATGCCACAGGAGTCAAAGACATAGGTGAGTTGAAGGGAACATGGAAGGATGCTGAGGACAATGAGCTGTCTATGAATCCCGTTGCCATAGGATCAGTTGATTCCGTGGTCAGGCATTCTGCCGTTTTAAAGCCTGGATCAAAATTCACCATGTATTATTTCATTATAGCTGGCAGAAACATCAACGATATAGAGAACGAATATTCCAATGTTAACGTCCAGTATCTTCAAAAACTTTTACGAAGAACCACCAACTACTGGGAACTCTGGTCTTCGAAGGTTACGCCGAACCTTGACTCAGACACTACCGCTCTCTACAGGAGATCTCTCTTCGTAACGAAGAGCCATGCGAACGATCTCGGTGCAATAGCGGCATCCTGCGACAGCGATATACTGAAGCTTAGCCACGATGGCTATTATTATGTCTGGCCAAGGGATGCCTCCGTGGCAGCCTATGCACTGAGCATCTCAGGCCACAGCGAGACCGCACGCCGCTTCTTTGCTCTCATGGAGGATTCGCTTTCCGAGGAGGGGTATCTTTACCACAAGTACAACGTAGATGGAAAGATAGCCAGCAGTTGGCTTCCTCATATCATGAATGGTAAATCCATATACCCGATTCAGGAGGATGAAACGGCGCTCGTCGTCTGGGTACTGTGGGAGTACTTCAGAAAGTACAATGATATAGGCTTCACAGCGCCGTATTATGAACGGTTGATAACCAGGGCAGCAGACTTTATGACGACATTCGTTGACAGCGATGGCCTGCCCAAACCGTCCTTCGATCTTTGGGAAGAGCGATATGGTATACATGCATATACCGTGGCTACAGTTTATGCCGCTCTGAAGGCAGCATCCAATTTTGCAAATGTCTTCGGAGATCCGGATCTATCAGAAAAATATGATAATGCGGCAGAACGCATGTATCAGGCCTTTGATGAGAAATTCTATTCGGAGGATGTGGGTTACTATGCACGAGCGATCATAGATGGGAAGCAGGATTTCACAGTTGATAGCGCACTTTCATCTCTTGTCATATTCGGTATGAAGGATGCCAGCGATCCCAAGGTCGTCGCCACCATGCAGAAAATATCGGAGGATCTCTGGGTCAACGGTGTTGGAGGCATTGCGAGGTATCAGAACGACAGGTACATGAGGGTAAAGGACGATCCTGCAATTCCGGGAAACCCCTGGATAATAACAACGCTTTGGATGGCAAGATACTACATGAGATTCGGCGACTTCGAAAAGGCGTGGAACCTCATCCAGTGGGTGAAATCACACAGGCAGAGATCTGGTATTTTTTCAGAGCAGATCAATCCGTATACCGGAGAGCCGCTCTCGGTGTCTCCGCTTGTATGGAGCCATGCTGAATTTATAATATCTCTTATTGAATATTCTGACCTTATGAGGAACAGAACATAAGAGCGAATGCCATAGGCATTCAAAGCATGGAATGCAAGATTCCATGCTTGATGTTGCTATGGAAAAAGCCGGCAGATCTTAAACTGCGAATAAAGAAGGTTATATCTAACGCCTGTTTTATCTTTTTTATAATATATAAATTTGCGTATCAGAGAAATTCAGGAATGCTTAGCAAATGATCTTCTTCCATAAGACCTTCCACTGTGTACCTTTTCCTTTGGATGAATATATCGTTCAAAAATTCATCATTCACGGAACGATGGATACAGAATTTTTTATATTGTCTGGCAATTTAAGGATATGGATATTAAGGGAAAGGAAATACTGGTGACGGGCGGGGCCGGCTTTATCGGTTCCAATCTAGTTGTAAGACTTGCCAAAGAAAATCATGTATACGTGGTGGATGATCTGCAGACCGGATCAATCCGCAATCTGTCGTCTGTATATAGCGATATTGACTTTGTTAAGGATCGCGTGATAAATCTGAAGGATTACTGCTTCGACCCTGACTACATATTCCATATCGGCCTATATTCATCCTCACCGATGTACAAGGAAAACCCATATCTGGTTGGCGATCTCGTGAAGGACATGATCTCTGTCTTGGAGCTCGCAAGGAAGAAAAATAGCATGGTAGTATATGCTTCGACATCGTCAATATATAACGGTGTGAAGCCGCCGCACAGGGAAGATGTGATACCATATGTTACTGATTTCTATACCGAAGCCAGGTATTCGACCGAACGCATCAGCGAATTATACTCAAAATTGTACAATATAAACGTTTCAGCGATGAGGTTTTTCTCGGTATACGGGTACAATGAGAGATCAAAGAAGAAATTTGCAAATCTAGTATCGCAGTTCATGTGGGATATGCATGAGGGAAAGCAGCCCGTTATATACGGAGATGGTGAGCAGCGCAGGGATTTTGTCTTTGTCGACGACGTTGTGGATGCATTGATAAATGCGGCCATGTACAACAGCGGATTCAACGTGTACAACGTCGGAACTGGAAAGAATTACTCGCTGAACGATCTTGTCAAAAAGCTGAACGAACACCTGAAGACAAACATCAAGGCGAAATACGTTGAGAACCCTATGGCCAAGACCTATGTTCATGAAACTCTTGCGGATACGAAAAAGGCGGAGGAGAAGATAAAATTCAAGGCAAAAATCGGGCTGGATGAGGGGATAGACAAATTGATAAAATATTATGGATACTGACAGAGTTCCAGAAAATAAAAATCATCTAATATTCATACAACTTTATTGATTTCTCTATGATCGGGAATCTATCTATCCTGATAGTATATGATCCTTGATCCCTCAAAATCGAAATCGTAATCTATCTGGCGCAACCCAAGCTCCTTCAGCCTGTCCCTTTTTTCCCTATCTATGAAGAACAGCAGAAAGCCTCCTCCTCCTGCACCTATGAGCTTTCCTCCATAGGCGCCAAGATCCCTTGCACGCGAGTAAAGGCGATCTATCACATCATTCGAGATCTTACTGGACAACCTCTTCTTGAGGACCCAGTTCCGATCCATTATATCACCGAGTTCCTCTATGCTGCTGGAATAAAGCTTCACTGCGAATTCCTCCGCCAGCTTCTTCATCTCCAGGTACTCTTCGGTATGTTCTTCTATCCTTGATATCTGATCGGTGTGTATCTCCGTGGACGACCTTTCAACGCCTGTGTAAAGCAGAATCGTATTTTCTTTGAGATACTGCAGGCGTTCTGTCTTCAGAGGTATGGGATTGACGCGAACCTCACCATTCTGGAGGAACTGAAGGAGGTCTATTCCGCCGTATGCGGCCATATACTGATCCTGCTTGCCTCCGGCTTCTTTCAGAATCTCTCTCTCGATCTTGACAGCCTCCTTTGCAAGAGTTTCATTGGATACGTATTCTGATCTGTAGGCATGCAGTGCGTTGAGCAGACCCACAAGGAAGGATGATGAGGATCCAAGGCCTGTACCCTGAGATGGGACATCGCTTATGGAAAGTATCTCTATCCCGCCATCAAGATCCAGCAGCTTCAACGCCTCTCTGACTGTTGGGTGCCTGATCTCATCGACCGAATCAACGATCTCGGTTTTTGAATATGATACCCGAATCTTGCTGTCAAATTTCTTGTTGACTATGATGTATATGTACTTGTTTATCGCGGCAGACACCACTGAGCCTCCGTGCTTTGAGTAAAAATCGGGCAGATCTGTACCGCCACCGACGAAGGTTATCCTGAGGGGCGTACGTGTTATTATCATTTGCGTTAAAATCACGATCGATCTATTTAATTTTTGTTTGTTGGGACAGCATTCATTCGCTCTGACCGTCGATATTGCGATCTAGATATGCGATATCTGATCATGCATGTGAAAAGTTTCAATTAGTATTTTTGCATTATGCATCCGATAACTATAAAGATGCATGACGTTGTTCTTGGGCTTATCGTTGCGGCCATTGGCGGCATAGTCTTTACCGTCAGTCTATATCTGGGAATAGCCAATATGATAATAGGCATCATACTGCTTTTCTTTGGCCTTGAAGTTCAGATACCCCTGGGGGCAAAACAGGACGTCAGATTCGAGGGCAAAGTCAGATATGAATGGGCCATAAAGGAGGGCTTGGCGCGGATAGCGGATGGACGCATGCATGTGGATAAAGGCGCCTTCCTGAGCATAATGGAGAAGTCAAAGGAGGCACTGAACTACGCTGATAACATACCTGAATTTGGAATGGAGGCTATTTACCTGTATTTCTCAAACAGGGAGAGGGCAGCCCACATAGCCGATCAGCTGAGATCTGCAGGCATAGACGCAGATGTGCAGGACGATAAGGTGGGTAGCACATTGAAGATAAGCTTCACTCGAAAATGAAGGAACCATCATAGATAAATGTCTTATAGACAAGTTTTTAAGCTATGGACTCATGTGATTATATGAACACCGACCCCACCCGTGAGAGGATACTTCATGGGTTGATAACGTTGTATATATTGAAGGAGCTTGTGAAGCGCCCCATGCATGGATATGAGCTGCAGAAGAGCATGTATGAAACGACAGGCCAGTCTCTGCCTCAAGGGTCTATATACATCCTGCTCAAATCCATGAAGGAGAAGGGCTATGTGACTGCGGAATCCGCAGTAAACGATAAGGGGCAGCAGCTGACCATATATCACATCACTGAGGAGGGCAAAAAGTTTCTCTGCAACCATTCTGAGGCCCTGCTGCTGGCTAGAAAGATAATAGACGATCTTCTAAGCACTGTTAATCTCATAGAGTACAAGAATTAATAAGTTATTTATAGATAAATGACATATCGATGTATGGAAAAGATAAAGGTTATTGCAGCTCCTGGTCCTGTATCATACCCGATCATTGCTGCAAAGTCTGATGTTTTTGATATTGTCTTTGACAAGGAAGGAAAGGGCGATATAGTGCTTGATTCCAGCGTTTCGCTCATCAGAAGGGGTATAAATTTCAACGTCTCTCTAATAAGAGGTCTTTCTATCATATCCCCAGGCATCGGCAGAAGGATCGCAGTCTGGAGGCGCGGAAGCGCAAACGATGTGCTGCTCAGAGCAGTCCTTGATCTTGAAAATATAAAGGCAGACGTGTTATATGCAGAGGATCAAAGGGAGATCATGGAACTGCTTAAGAGCGGAAAGGTAGATTCAGCCGTGGTGGCATCGCCTTTCGGCAGCGGTATGAAGTTTGAGGACATCATGATCAAGCATGGAATAGTCATGCCAGGGAACTGCACGGCATACGTTAGGGACGACCTGATGGATCTTTTCTTTAGTGAATATCAGAGGGGTGTAGATAACCTCAGATCGGATCCTGAGGAGGTCTCTAAGTATGTGGCTTCAAAACTACCTAACAGCGTCGATCCTAAATTCATTGCTGGAACCATAATGAGATCAGACGTCTCTCCGGTTCGGGTTTCAGATTCCTCAAGTTTCATTGAAACCGTGAAAAAATACCTGAATTGAAAGTGATTGCTATGTCCAGGGAAAACGAAGGCGGTATCTCGTTCGTCTCGATGCTCCTGATCATAGCCTCGATAACGTTCGCGGTCAGGGGAAGCAACAACATGTACATGACTGAGATACCGCTGATCGCTCGCTACGTATTCCATTATGGCGAATTCCTAGTCGGTGCGATATCAGCCCTGACCGCAGTGGGAACATTCATAATGAGCGCGCTAATAAATTCCAGACTAAGATCAAAGGAGAGGCGCAGGGTTTTCATAGTTTCTTCACTTATATATGCGGTGGTATTTCCGCTGTTCTATCTTTCGAATGCGATAACAATATGGCCCATAGCATTTTTTGCCGGCTTCTCACTTGGCGCGCTTATGCCAAACATAATAACATCCGCTGGTCTGCTCCCTGACAGAAAGCAGAGGGAAAGGCTACTATCCATATATACCCTCACACTGAGCGTTTCCCTCGTCGTTGGCCCAGCTCTTGAGGGCTATCTGCTTAAATTCATGCCACTGATGAAGACCTTCCTCGTTTTCAGCATTTTCCCCATCATCGTATTCGGAATGTCATTTTTCCTGAGGTTCCCCGATGAAAGAAACATGCAGAAGATAGAAACTGGGGACGTTCTCAGGAACCATGGATTCAGAGCGGCGATCTACAATATAATGACATATAACATCCCCTTTGCCTTCATACTCACATTTGGCGGTATTTACGCTATGTCAAGGTTCGATGTGACGTACTCAACCGTGACGCTCATGTTTGCCAGCTTCTTCTTCACATCATTCCTGAGCAGGGTTCTTCTTGCCGTAAGGCCTCCAGAGGACATATGGAAGCTGATGATACTCTCGGTGGTCATAACATCGATAGGTCTCATAGGCATTGTGGAATCTTTGAATATTCTCATGCTGGAAGCTTGCTTTCTTCTTCTGGGATTCCCCCATGGCTTCACCTTTCCACTGTCTGTTATCTCCATATCCAGATCATTCAGCACAGAATCAAGAAATGCTGCGAACAGTCTGTTTTTCTCCGTAATGATGGCGGTCGGAGCAGTTATGCCTTTTGTCTCTGGCGGGCTCGTCAGCGCTATAGGACTGAAATATTCATTCGGGATATTGGTGCCGGTGATAATAGCGCTTCTGTTCATGCTGAGCCATGAAATGTCATGCATAAAAAAAGGTAAATCGAATGAGGGTCTGCTCCCCTCATGATTTTTACGAGAATGATAGTTTTTCAACCTGAGACACAGATTCTGGAGTAGATCTTGTGCCTATGTAGAAGACTCCAAGCGCCACAGCCATGGTCAGTACTATGTCCAGTGGGAACGGTATGAGATCAATACCGTAGCTTCCGAGGTAGGATATAACCGGCAGTATTGCGAGTATTATGACTATATAGATACCCTGGGAGAGGTCTTTCAACGGATTCTTTCCGGAGAAGACGAACAGCGCCAGGCCAACAAGGGCGATTATGCTCATGTAAAGCGTCGTGGGATACTGAGACCAGTAGACTATCAGAACTGATAGGGCAAAGCCGATCGGTGCCAGTATCTTCAGCGCAGGAAGCCTGAATCCCTTTGATGCTACGCCATACTTATCGAAGATGGCCAGCGATACAGGCCCACTCATATAGGCGATTATTGTCAGATCCGAATTTACTGAAACGAGGGATTGCCATGAAGGGAACGGCAGAACAAAGAGTATCATGACGATGAGATCGAATATGAGAGCATATATAGGCACCTGCCTGGAATTCAGTGCAGATATCCTCTTCGGGAGAAATCCCATCTCGCTTATCCTGTATGAAACCCTTGCAGTCGTTGTCTGGTAGATGCTGCTGGTTCCAAGCGGTGAAATTATCCCATCGAAGAGGAGCACGGATGCAAGCGCGCCGAGACCCAGCGTGGAGGCCAGCACCAGCATTGGACCACTGGAATAACCGCTGTTTGCAAGTGCAGACCAGTCACCAGGCTTTATGTTCCCCCACTGAAGTGAACCTATGAATGCGATCTGGACTATCATGTATATCGCTGAGGCCACAGCTACTGACAGAATTATGGCCAGTGGTACAGTTTTCTGCGGGTTTTTAGCCTCTCCTGATAGTTCAACAGCCTGCCTGAAGCCGAGGAACGAAAAGGCGATTCCTGCACCTGGAACCGCTGTGAATATACCCTCAGGCTTTACTGTTCCAACCAGCGTGAAGTTCCTGATCGAGAATATCGTGAATATGAAGAAAAAGCTGGTTATGATTGGTATCGCTATCTTCATGTAGGATACTATGTTGTTGAATCTTGACGTGTTTCTGATCCCTGTTGCATTCAGGGCGAAGAAGAATATCAAAAGCCCCACGGCAAGCAGTATACCCGCAGGTGTAAGGAGACCATCGCTGTTCAGGAGGTTCGGTATCAGGAAGCTCAGGTAGCTGATTGCTGCTATAACCTCAAGGGGCGGGGTGGAGGCATAGCCGAGAAACAGCGACCATGCATTCAGTGACCCAGCCACGGTTCCATTTGAGAGGAAAGGGTATCCTGCGGCAGCTCCGGCCATTGGCACCCTGCTGCTTAGATCGGCGTATATCAGCGCCAGTATGGCAACTATGCCGGTTCCGACCAACCATGAAAATATGGAGTAAGGCCCGGCCATGGATGAGGCATAGAAAGCGGAAAAGAGCCAGCCCGATCCTATCATGCCAGTTACTGAAGCCATCATGAGATCGATTACACCAAGTTCCTTTTTCATCATTGATCTATCCGATTTTTCATCTACTTATAAGCTTGGCGTCCTTCTCTGGATTTTATGGACGTATTTGTCCTATTTTGGATATTAATATCCAGAAATAAACTTATGTATCAAAATGGGATGGCATAAGATGAGCATATCAGAGGAAGTGAGGGCATATATCGAAAGGAATCCCCATATCATGCGTGCCCTGAATGAAGATGTGATCAACTACTCTGCACTTGCCAGAAAGATAATGGAGGAAACCGGCCTTGAGAATTTTCAGGCCATAATCGCTGCGCTGAAGAGATACAGGGCTCCGGCCTCCGAGATAGATCACTCAGCCATACTCTCTAGATCAAGCGTGGAGATGTACACGAACATATCCGTGGTGATACTGAAGCCGAAGAATGAAAACGTGAAGATGGTTCTCAACAACGCGGAACGTTCTATGCTCAATTACAGCAGATTCAGGATAATTCAGGGGGTACAGGGCGCAGTGGTGGTCATCAACGATAACGATCTGGATAGAATAATGCGTGGAATTCCGAAGAGTGAGATCATAAGCGTGGACAGGAAGCTTGCTGAAATAGTGATAACTAGCCCACAGACGATAACGTATACCCGCGGTTACGTGGCTCATCTCTCATCGCTCCTTGCCTATCATGGGATAAATGTCGTTCAGCTGGTCTCCTTCTACACCGATGTGACATTCATACTTGAATCCAAGGATCTGACGGCGAGTTTCAGCATAATATCAGACATCATTGAGAGATCAGCACAGCGGAAGACCTGAGGATAAAAAGGACAACGAGCTGAATTTTAGAGATGCGAGCGACCTGTCATGGATCGATGAGTTCCTTAGACAATAATCGCCACAAAACATCATCGAGGGATTTATTTATATGCCTATAATAACACCTAATCAAATCTTTATTAAATTAATTATTTTCTACCAATATTCGCAAAACTTTTATTAATTATATTAAGTTATACCAATATGAAGGAAAAGCCCAGAAATGTGTATATGGTTGCCGGAGGCGTGACAAAATTCGCCAAGGCATCACCTGAAATGGATTTTCGGCTGCGAGTGAAGAAAGCCTTCGATTATGCAATGAATGATGCTGGACTGACTCTGGCCGATATAGACGGATCTGTTGCATCCTATTTTTCGGATCATTTCCAGAGGCAGCTGATGTCCGGGATAATGGTGCAGGACTATCTTGGGCTTGTACCGAAGCCGAGCAAGAGAATCGAAGGTGGCGGAGCGACAGGTGGGCTTGCATTCCAGGCTGGCTATGAAGAGATAGCCTCTGGGCGCATGGATACGGTTGCGGTCTACGGATTTGAAACCATGTCGCATGTCAATACCTGGAAGGGCAATGAGTTCATAGCTCTGGCCAGCGATACTAATTTCGACTACCCCATAGGCGGCTTCTATACGGGCTATTATGCGATGATGGCCGTTCGCCACATGTATGAGTTCGGAACAACCGTTGAACAGATGGCCAAGGTTTCGGTCAAGAATCACGGAAACGCCCTTCACAATCCCTATGCTCAGAGCCCCATGAAGCTTACGGTGGAGGACGTCAGAAATGCACCAATGGTATCGTATCCGCTTACCAGACTTGACGTCTGCGCCATGTCTGATGGTGCGGCAGTGGCGATACTTGCATCGGAAGATAAGGCATTCGAGATAACCGATCATCCCGTTCTGATAAAGGGCATTGGCACCGGTACAGATTCCATGAGGCTGGCCGACAGGCCTTTTGGCGAGGTGCCACTTTTACCAAACGAGAAACCTTCTGATTACAAGGGTCTGAAATATCCCGGCGTGCACTCCTTCAGGGCAGGGCGCATGGCGGCGAAGGAAGCATATGAGATGGCAGGCATAACCGATCCGATCAATGAGATCGATCTGATAGAGCTCCATGACGCCTACACATCGTCAGAGATACAGACGTATGAAGATCTTGGACTCTGCAAGTACGGCGAGGGCGGCCAGTTCATAGACGAGGGAAAGCCGGAGCTCCATGGCAAGATACCCGTCAATCCATCCGGAGGGCTTCTGGCTGCTGGCCATCCTGTTGGAGCTACGGGAATAATGCAGGCAGTGTTCATGTTCTGGCAGCTCCAGCACACCGTGAAGAAACACTTCCATGACGATTATTTGCAGGTTCCAAATGCGAAGAGAGGGTTAATTCACAGCCATGCTGGAACGGGTACTTATGTTACTGTAACTATAATGGAGGCGGCAAAATGACACTTGATCCAAATGCAAAACTGCCAGAAACCGAAGAGGGAACGGTGGTATACAACACCGATCCGCTCATAGTGAGATCGCATTATGAGATAGATTACATACACAGCTATGCGCAGGACAGCGAATTCTTCAGAGCACTGGGAAGAAAGAAGTTGATGGGAAGCAAATGCAAAAAATGCGGTTATGTCTATGCCACACCCAGATCGCATTGCATGATGTGCGGTGCGGAGACCGAATGGTATGAACTCCCGCTTAAGGGACGTGTACATACATTCACGACCTGCTATTTCAGTGGAGAGGAGTTTCTGAACGAAACGCCATTCAACCTCGTAATGGTCGAGTTCGACGGTGTCAATTCGCTCTTCATGAGCAGGCTGATCGGAGCTGAGACAAAGGACATATACATAGGGATGCCCGTCAGAGCAAAATTTAGAAGGAACTTAAAGATGAACGTAACGGACGTTTACTTCGTACCGGACGTTGAAAGATAATGAGGCATGGGGAGGCAGCGGTAGGCTTGATCATCGACAGGAGCGATCTCATCCTGATAAAGAGGAAGATCAGGTCAGATGATCCATGGTCCGGAGATGTTGCCTTCCCCGGTGGGTTTTTGAAGGAAAATGAGAGTCCGGCACAGTGCGTTCTCAGGGAGATAAGGGAAGAGGTATCGCTATATCTCACGGAGAGGGATATACTCGCAGAGATGCCACTCCACTATCCCATGTCGAGGCAACTGCCTGTGCATCCATTCATAATAAGGGGATATTCGCTCGAAGATGCAAGGCCAGGGGAGGAGGTCGACGAAGTTAGGGTTGTCAACGTATCCGAGCTCATAAAAGATTATGACCAGAACAAAGGTAACATATACAGATATCAGGACTGGATCATTTGGGGGCTGACTTACAGGATTCTCACAACGTACATCGAACGCTACTATGGGAATTTTGACTTCTGATCATTTTTTCAGGGAAAACGACATTTAAAATATGGAGATATATTTAACAGAATATGGAACGATCCATCAGAGACTATCAGTTCATCATCTATGCTGTTGTATTTGTGGCAAGCTTCACCGTACTCATAATAGCTTCAAACCAGCTACTGTTCCACAATGCATTTCTAGATGCTGCAGCCTTTGATGTTGGTGACTGGGTATACTGGATATTTGCCCTGAGCTTCATCTTTACAATTACGATGGCCTATCTTATGGTGAAGAATCTCAGCGATAGGGCTAAGTTCGAATCCATGATCAACAGCCCAAGCAAGAGCATCTTTGTGAGGAATATGAACGATCTAGAGATGCTCGCCGCTAGACTGGGAAAAAGCTACAAGATACAGTTGGATCAGGCAAAGGAAAAATGGAAGGTCAAGTGATCAGATCCTTCACAAACTGTGGCAGTTTGAACGATCCGTCCATTACCTCAGCATTGAAGTATTTTCCTGAGATGCTGACCGGCCTCGGCTTCATTGTCCAAGGCGATGCGACAGTGAACGACCAGAAACCGCTCGGATAAGTCGGTATGAATCCAGTATAGACGCGCACATCATTGAAAACCTCTTTCATGCCGGAATAGGCAAGTTTTATTGCCTTTGGCTGGTAAAATGGAGAGCCGGACTGCGATACCAGGACTGCCCCCTGGTTCATGATCCTCTTTGTGTCTGCATAGAACTCCTTTGAGAACAGGCCTTCGGCTGGTCCTTCTGGATCGGTTGAATCGATTATTATTAGATCGAACTTTTCTTCCGTATTCTTAACGTATTTTATACCATCCTGTATTAGCAGCTTGACGTGGCTATCACTGAAGGCAGAGGATAGATTTGGAAAGAATCTTTTCGACACCTCGACCACTTGATCGTCTATTTCAACATTTACTATGTGCTTCAGGCCGAGATCGAGAAGGCGCCTCGCTGCTCCACCATCACCGCCTCCGATGATGAGGGCGCTCTCTGGAGGTTTCTGGGTGAGGTGATACGGCACCATCGTTATGAGTTCATGGTAGATGTATTCATCCCTCTCGGTAAGCTGTACGGTACCGTCTATGGCTAGGAGCTTACCGAAATCATAGGTGTCGAACAGATCGATCCTCTGATAATCGGTCTTTATGGACAGGAGCTGATCGCTTACCCTGAATGAGAGCTGCAGATTGTCTGAATATCTTTCTGAAAACCAATTTTCTATTAACTTCATCCCGCTTTTATTGTTTGTGCGTATTTAGATTTTAGCCGATTGAAAATTCTTTACCGTGAATCTGTCAATGCAGAAAGCTAAAATCAGCGATACAATATACTTTCATGGATAGAAAGCAGCTTTTGACTAGACCGGTCAGAGATCTCTCAATAAGTGCAGAAACAAAACTTGGCGACCTCATGTCTCAGTTCTCAAGCGTTGGTGGATTCACTGCGGCGAAGATATATGAGGCATACACCATAATAAGGGATATGCTGCAGGAGGAGAACACAACGTTTCTTTCATTTCCGGCCGATATAATATCCACTGGATTGCGCGGAGTCATAAATGAAATTGTGAAGAGAAAGCTCGTGGATGTGATAATAACAACATCTGGAACGCTTGATCACGACATAGCCAGAACTTACAGGGATTACTACTGTGGATCCTTCAGCTACAGCGATGTTGAGCTGAGGGACATAGGCATAAACAGACTCGGCAATGTACTGGTTCCCGACGAATCCTACGGAGAGATCATCGAGGAGAAGGTCATGGAATCGCTGGAGAAATTGTACGGAAAAAAGAAGGAATGGGCAACCGTTGATCTCATAAGGGAGGTTGGTCTTGATATAAACGACGATCGCTCAATACTCTACAACGCGGCCAGAAACAACATACCTGTGTTCGTGCCTGGAATAACTGACGGCTCCTTTGGATCACAGCTCTGGAGCTTCTATGAGCAGCACCATGACTTCAAGATAAACCTTCTTGAGGACGAGCACAGGCTGTCGGATATAATATTCGATGCAAAGAAGACGGGCGCAATAATGATAGGCGGAGGAATATCGAAGCATCATACCATCTGGTGGAATCAGTTCCGCGATGGATTGGATTACGCAGTTTATGTGACTACCGCCCAGGAATACGATGGATCGCTTTCTGGTGCGAAGCTTGAGGAGGCAATTTCGTGGAAGAAAGTGAGGCCTGATGCGAGGTATGTGAACGTGTATGGTGATGCAACGGTCATAATGCCTTTGCTTATGGCACCATTCCTCTGATCATTTTGATCTTTAATATTATGCTTTTTTGAATCAGTCAGGAAGGATATCATAACCTTTATTAATTAATAACATATCTTACTATATGGAACTTTTAAATATTGGTGAAATGGCTCCGGATTTTGAGACGATCGATCAGAATGGAAACACTGTGAAGCTAAGTTCTTACAGAGGAAAGCCTGTTGTTCTGTACTTTTATCCTAAGGATAATACTCCAGGATGTACAACAGAGGCCTGCAATTTCAGGGATAATTTCAATTCGTTCAGAGAGGCCGGCGTTGAGGTTATAGGGGTGAGTGTTGACTCGCCAGAGTCGCACAAGAGGTTTGCTGAAAAATACAATCTGAACTTCACACTGGCTTCAGATAAATCGAAGGATATCGTTAAGAAATACGGCGTGCTTGGACTGGCCACGGCAAAACGTGTGACATATATAATAGATCCATATGGAAAGATAGCGTATGTTTATCCTAAGGTGACGCCGAAAGATCATGCGCTTGAGGTCATGAACAAGCTTAAGGAATTGAATCTTGTTAAATAACGGATTGGCATGATCTGGAAATACATGTTAAATATCATCAGAATAGCATTTCATCAATGGAAATATACCTATATTTCATCGCCGGAGATCACAATTGTACATTGATAGTTCAACGATCTGATAAAATAGCTGTTAACCTTGAATTTTCATAATGGTATACTGTGATGGTCTATCTGCATATAAAATAAAAAATAGAATCTATTTTTAAATTTAATTTATAGATTCGCTCATGCTCAGGCTGAAGGATGGTGCACTGGTACCAGATGATATAGATCCAGATCCGATCTCAAACGCTACATATATCGTTGTTCCATGCGCTACATCATCAAAGGTGAATGTTTCACTTCCAGGGCTTGCCAGTGAAAACGAATACACCGGTCCGGAGTTAGAGATAGTCGTTCCACTTATTGTAAACGGAGTTTCTGAGAGATAGATCGTTGTACTAGCTGGAAACGCACTGCTACCAGATGCAGCATCAGTCTTAGCGCTTGGGACATTAATGGTTACGTTGAATGTTCCCGGCATGGAGCTAGTAAAGTTAATGTCAAGAACATTGACTTCATATATGGTCTCGTTGGTCATGACTCCAAGAGTTATGTTACCTATCACTTCGCTTTCGCTGCTAGATCTAGCGTGCCACCCAAATCCTACGCTCATGTTCGCCGCCATATAGTTGCTTCCAGGCTGTATGTAGAATAAAGGTTGAACCTGTACCCCTGTTCCGCCGCTGAAGCCAACGACAAGAACGTCTGCAACCGCCACAGCCGGCAGTACGGTTGCAACCACTGCTACCAATACCAACATCATCTTTCTATTCATTTCCTCACATCCTATTCTTACACCTGTTAAAGGCAATTAAAGTAACAATAGTGAATATTAAACGAAAAGGAATTTAAATTATGTTAGAAAATTATGTATCTTTATTACATAATATAACTTTCTACGAGTCTTATTTAAAGATTCAATATTCACAGAAAGTTTATAGGCCTAGTGGAAGCAAAAAAACTCTGATCTTTGGATAGAATATGCAGAGACTTCGCCTGCTTTAAAGATTCATAAAATTTAAGGAGACAGACATAGATAAAGCTGGAAAGATGATAATGATAATAGAGAACCTAAAAGCATCATTTAGGAGATACACATCATGATGAAACGCAATGAATAGTAGGTTTCATTAGCTCAATAATATTTAAAACGAAAATTGTAAAATAATCTCATATGCTATAATTTTTGTCGTCCTCCATGAGCATCAGGGAGACGAATATCGATCCCAATATCCATATCAACGCTATTATAAGCAATATAATATTGTTGTATGCGATCGCTATAATAAATAGAACAATGGGGATAAAATACTTCAGCAATCCCCATGTGAGATCGTAGTAATCCATTTAGGATCATCCGAAGAGTGCGCTCAGTCCAGACATTGCCTCTTCTTCTTCGTGTTCCTTGTCCTCTTCTTTCTTCTTCTCCTCTTTCTTCTTTGGCTCTTCCTTCTTCTTTTCTTCCGCAGCAGGAGCTGGTGCAGCAGCAACCTGGGCCACGGAGGCATTCTTCAGAACCTCATCTATGTTAACGCCCTTTAGTCCAGAAACCAGTGTTTTAAGTCTGGCCTCATCGACCTGAACGCCAACGTCTTCCAGTACCTTTTTCAGCTTTTCTTCATCTACTTCCTTTCCAGCTGCATGAAGCAGCAGAGCTCCATATACATATTCCATCTTCATTACCTCCTATTGAAACAGAGCACCGAGTCCCTCGGATATGCTCTCATCAGGCGATTTTTCCTCCGTTTTCGCCTCTTCCTTATTCTCTTCAGGGGTTTCCTGTGTATTACCCTTATTCAAAACATTGTTTAAAATTATCGCATTCGCATTGGCTCTCACTAGGAAGTCCTTCACATTGTCTTCTGTTATGAACTGCCCTGCGAGTGCAAGAGCATCAGCCTTTATCTTAGCCTCAGCTAACAGATCTTTGAGAACCTCATCCACGAAGAACATTGAAGTCTTCGCCAATGATTTAGCTTGGGCAAATGCGCTTGCAAGCTCACCTGCAATCTTATCCGGTGTAAGGGCCAGAACATCCTTTGAATAGATCAGCCCTTCGCTGTATAGGCCTAGCAGCTGAAGTCCGACTTCAAGTGGTTTGATTTCGAGCATCTCCAGTATCTTGGCCTTGTCTTTGGATATCGTTTCTCCCTTCTTGACGAACACAGTCTCCTTCTTTATAGCTATCTTGCCCTTCTCAACGCCCGTCTGAAGACCTACCTTCTGGAATTCCGTCATCATTGGTCCTGGTGGAAAACCTGTTGTCATTGGCTGAATGACTATGTCTTCTGGTGCAATCTCGCCACCGCGCGGAGCGGTCTTCTGGAAGGTAGACTCTATTATCCTGTATATCTCAGTGGGATCCAGATCCGATGTGATTAAGGCTATCTGTCCTCCAGAATTCTCCTTGAGTTTAGCGAGATTGCTATCACCCATACTGTCAAGCGCTTTGAACAAAAGGGTCTTCTTTAATACCTTTAGGGTAATCTTTCCCCTATTCTTTCCCCTGATATCTTGTATCTGTCTTGTCCTTATACCTGCTGTATCTACCAGAGCAACGGATCTTGAATTTTTGATCCTCTGGGTGATTTCATTAACAAGTTCCTTCTTCTTCTGGCTGACTTCCTTCATTTTTCATCACCGGCCGATATTTCGATGGCATTACCCATGGTTGTCTTCACGTACACGCTGCGTATATTTGATGCACCACGTTCAAGCTTGCCGGTTATCCTGTTCATAACTGCCATTATGTTTTCGCTGATCTTGTCTGTGTCCATGGATCTTGTGCCGACTGGTACGTGGAAGGTCAGGGCATTTCTGCTCCTTGCCTTCACGGTGTTCTTCAGATTCTTGATCAGAGGAGCAGGATCCTGTCCGGGCGGTATAGGCCTGGGCATCTTTCCTCTTGGGCCGAGGACCTGACCAAGGCTTTTACCTATGTTGGCCATCAGTGTTGCCTCGGCTATGAAGAAATAAGCCTGATTTACGATCTTCTTGAACGCCTTCTTGTCCTCGGCGAATTTTGATATATCCTCAGCTCCGAAGACGAAATCTGCTGAACCTCTGGCCTTTGCCTTGAGCTCGTCAGAACCAAATACAGCAACCTTTACGTCCTTTCCTCGACCATTTGGAAGCAGAATTTCTTCATTAATCCTGTTTTTGGGATTACTCATGTCAACGTCTTTGAGATTTATTGCAATCTCCACGCTTTCCTCAAATTTCCTTTGTGGAGATTTCTCCTTTACTTCGTTAACTGCCTTCTTCACGTCATTGATGTTCAATCATCCCACCTCTTCAAATGGATATTTCTCCGGCTTTTATCTGGCGCTGGACTTCCTTGGGGTCCTTTCCATCAACATTTATCCCCATGGAGACGCATGTCCCCAGCACTTCCAGCGTAGCAGCCTTCAGATCACTGGCCAGCATGGAAACCATTTTAGTCTTCGCGACTTCCACTATCTGATCCAGCGTAGCATTTCCAGCCACTGCCTCCTTTCTCTTTGCAGCTCCCTTTTCAATACCAAGCTTCTTCTTCAACAGTGCAGAGGTGGGAGGAATCCCAACGGTTATTTCGTATTTCTTTGTCTCAGGATCCACAACAGTAATAGTAACAGGGACTCTCATTCCCTGGAATTCTTTAGTCTTTTCATTAATTTCTTTGACTACCTGGGCAACGTTCAATCCAAGTGGACCTAGTGCAGGTCCTATGGGTGGTCCCGTGGTGGCCTTCCCACCTTCCACCATCGTCTTCACTGACTGTGCCATTATTGAGCACCCTGAAACTCAATATAAAACTAATATAAATAACCATCTCAAATGCAGAATACTAATCGTAATGGTCCAGTGTGTTTCAAATATATATAAAAAGATATGATCCAGCCAAACCATCAGGTTATTCCGGAGA
The DNA here is from genome assembly GCF_003205235.1 of Thermoplasma sp. Kam2015. Taxonomy (NCBI): domain Archaea; kingdom Methanobacteriati; phylum Thermoplasmatota; class Thermoplasmata; order Thermoplasmatales; family Thermoplasmataceae; genus Thermoplasma; species Thermoplasma sp. Kam2015. The sequence continues at coordinate 29,671 of NZ_QJSM01000018.1, forward strand.
AGCTGGTAGAAGATCATGAAGAGGTAGTACCTCAACTATGCGATTCTTATGAACTGATCTTTTTGGATTTGACCAGTATTTTCCCAGCGCTTTGAAAAAATCTATCTGATCTTCTCTTCTTATCAAGAAGTAGTTGTCAAGATGGCCCGCCCCATCGCTGTATCCCCAGTAATCAATCGGGCCCATAACACTTTTGACTATGTCAAAGAAGAAATCATGGAACCAGCTACTCTCAAGATGGAACTGTACAATCTTTGAGTTCTTGTTTGATTTATATATTTCGAACTGACCATTGAATTTTATATTGCTGTTATGAACTCTAGCTATGATCTCATTGGTGTCTGATGCAACATACTTCATTCTGAAATTCATAGTGTTCTGAAATAAACCTCCTGAATTGGTTGTAAGTTCCTCGTCTGAGAGAGTCCAGGTTGTCCTTATCACAAGCACCATATTCGGATTTATGTCCTTTCTTTCTATGGCTATTCTAAATGATGGAACAGTTAATCCTTCAAGCCTTTCCAGTCTAATGATCTCGGCAGGTAATGGAGCGAGATTTACGTAGTCAAGCACCAGCTTAGTAACGGAGTCAAGGGCATCTTCAACGAACTCAAAGGCGATTATGAGTTCATCCCTCCCTAGGCTTATTACTGGGTACATTGTGAGGCCAGGGATCGATGCCAGCCGGTTGATGGACGCATTGGAAACTTCAGATATATCTCTTATCAGGGCGTTTGTATCATGCTTCATGACCTTTCCCAGCCCCATCTTTGTGTAGAAGGAATTTATGTAATCAACAACAGATTCAACTTCATCAGTCTTGAGAGTCTTGAAGGCATTTATAAACATCCTCCACCTTCCATTTTCTCTCGCGAACATAGCACCGAAGTTGTACCTCTTGTTCTCTTCGTTGTATCCTGGAAACATCTTGAGAAGACGTTCTGGAACGGGATTAGGTACGCTTACCCTTATGGTAGCAAGATAGTCTAGTGAAGGAGGAAAGACGTGATCATTCATCTGATCTTTATCCTGACCTGTATTAATTTAATTTCGTTCAAGCTTCCTGCATGATTGCGAAATTTTTCCATAACAGAATGAGATCCGTACACTAATTACCAACGGTAATTTATTATTATAGAAATTAGAAATATTTAATTCTTATACTGGAAAACACAAACTGGATGATAACATAGTAAATGCACAATTTGGTAAGCATTTAGGGGTAAAACTCTGAATGCTTTATAAGAAATATGGTAAATGGGAATTAAAATATGACTATAGGTAATATGGTGCTGATCCATGGATAAGATAAAAGTTGGATTGATAGGTTCAACAGGCATTGTTGGTTCGCTCATCTCTAAGATGATTGTAGATCACCCCTATTTCGAATTATCCAATGTGTATGCATCGGATAGGAGTGCAAATAGAAAATACGGAGAAGCGGCCTACGGAAATATACCGGCCAAGTACGAAGATATTCTTGTGAAAGAAAGTGATGCCGATCTCATTATAAAGGATAGAAATGACATCATATTCAGCGCCGTCAGCGATGAAAGGGCAGGTGTAATAGAAAGAAGGCTTGCAGAATCTGGGATCCCTGTTTTCACAAATGCTTCCGCAAATAGAATGGAGCCGGATGTTCCCATAATTATCCCGGAGATAAATGGCGATTTGATCAACAGGATCAGGAGCGACGGCTTCATCATTGCGAACGGCAATTGCAGTACCATCGGCCTTTCACTTGGCATTGATCCGATAATTCACGAAGCTATTGAGGAGATAGACGTGACAACCCTTCAATCTGTGAGTGGTGCAGGTTATCCCGGGATGGCTTCCATCGATATAATAGATAACGTTATCCCATATATCGCGAAGGAGGAAACCAAGATAGAGAGAGAAACAGCAAAGATATTTTCAGGCAAGTTGAACGCGGAGATATATGCAACAGCCACACGTGTTCCAGTAAAAATAGGACATCTTGAATCCATACACGTTAGATTTAGGAAGGACATAGATGCTGAAACAATTCTGGAAGAATTCAAAAACTACAGGAATGGCTCTCTGAAGACGGATCTACCTTCACTGCCTGAGAATTCTGTTGTCATGGTGCAGGAAGATGACAGGCCACAACCCGCAATCGATGGTATGAACGGCGGCCCGGGTCTCAAAGCGGGCATGTCCGTATCGATTGGAAGGATCAGGGTGAAGGCCAGAAGTTTGGACTTTGTGTTATTGGTTAACAATATTGTGAGAGGTGCGGCCGGTTCCACGCTCCTTAACGCTGAACTTGCCCATGCAGAGGGATTGATTTGAGGGGAAAATGTGTTGTGAAGATAGGAGGATCAGTATTGAAGGATAGTTCCTCCCTTGTTCGAATAGACAGCATCGTGAGACATTTTGAAGATCCTGTTATAGTCGTTAGTGCCTTTAAGGGGATCACGGATGCACTCTATGATCTTTACGAGTGTGGCGAATGCAGGTTGAATGGTCTAAAGGATCTTATCAATATGCATTTAAGAATGATCAAGGAAGAATTCTCCTATTCTGGCGATTTTCAGATATCGCAAGACAGCATAAAGGAAAGGGATTCATACGTCTCCTATGGAGAGAAGATCTCCGCCTACGTCATCGCCAGGTTTCTGACGCAGAACGGGCTAAAATCTATCCCAGTGTATGCAGACAGTTCGGGGATCATGATAAACGATTCCAGCGCAGATTCCGAAATAGATATACAGGCATCATCCTTGTTTTTAAGGAAAATTGAAGATATAATGGACATGAAACAAATACCCATAGTGACCGGATTCTTCGGATCAGATAAGTTTGGAAAGACCCGCGTGCTCGGAAGGAACTCCAGTGATTACTCTGCGGTTGCAGTTGCCGCAATTCTCGGTATAGACAGAGTGGTGCTCGTCAAGGATGTTCCAGGAATATATCTGAATATAACAGACAGCAAATCACTTGCAAGAAGAATTGATTATGAAAGGGCCCTGGAGTTGTGTGAGGCCGGAGCCAGAGTTGTGCATCCTAAAGCTTTGAAGTTAGCCAGGGAACGCAACATCAGCCTGATAATCACTTCTGGAGAGAGCATTGAATCAGGAACAGTAATAAGTGATTGAACGGGGTTATGAGGAAAAAATCAAAAAAGGTTAAATTCTCATTATTCATTTCCCTTTGCCTTATATGGGCTCGTAGTCTAGTGGTATGATGTCGCCCTGACACGGCGGAGGTCACCGGTTCGAATCCGGTCGGGCCCATTCTGCATTCAGGTTATTCAATGTTGATATGGTAGTACTACTTTTTTATCCTTATGTATGCTTTCCGTTCAGATCATTTTTCCTGTTCTGTCTTCGCCATTACAAACTATACCCTGCTTCGTGAGTATGAGGAAAAGGGAGGAGGGCATAATTCTGATCTATCATTATTAGAATGATCGATTTACCTTGGTCAGGGTAGGACAACGTTTGAAGAACTCGATATAAAATGCTATTGTTGATTTGAGCAGTATGTTTGGATCGTCTGGTGCTGCAGTCACCACTGTTTCTATTTTAGCTAACTACCTCACCTTTTTGTCGATGTAGAATGTCTGCATGGAAATTCTGTTGCCTTCACTGTTTGTAGGTTCCCCAACAATGTACGCTTTGGAGCAGAAGGATGGTATGATAGATAATCAATGTTGTGCTTGTCAGCTACTCCTCGCTAAAGCTTCGGAGCTTGCTGCTGGTTTCCCCTTCACCCGTAGACGAGGTTTCATTGAACCGCAACGATCGGCTGGCTGACAGCAGCCTGAAGTACCCAGATGTACCGGGCACTTCGATGTTCCTTGAGGCATTCAGATCCGCATTGAGTTGGAATCCGCATTTCCTGCATTTGTGTATTCACCCCTGTATTTATCGATCAGGGGTGAATGAGCCACTTGATATGCCAGCCTGCCCTGTACTGTGGTGAGGGATATCGCATGTGAGTCAGGATAGAACTTGAACGTCCTGTTATCAAAACCATAGTCCAGAACCAACTGACATGCATCCCTGAACTGCTTCACTGCTTCAATTAATGACCTATTGTATGGTAGTTTCAGTTTAATAGTCCTGAACATCTATTATTAGTCTAGCAAACTTATTGATAAATTATCTCAATTGAGGAAGTCCGTGCATCTCTTGTCCGAAGAAAGAGTTTTACAGCTCCGCTCAAACACCTAACTTTCCTATAAATATAGGCCCTTCTGGCTACAATCTGCCACGCGTGCTATCGGGTCAGGTCACGGGACAGAGGGCGATAGATAAGTGGACATTAATGAGGATAAGGAAAGCCATCGATCGTTTTCTGGGAAGATATATAACTTATTCAATTCTCCTTATCACAATCTTCTTATCGACTTCATAGAACCCAACGAATCCCATTTCTTCAACATTCAATAATTCCGCAATTTTTCAATATCGGTTTTCAATGAGATGATACTTTTGAAGTTACACGTAACCTTAATTATTAATAGTATTATAAGCCATATAGAATATTAATTCAGTCTAATCAAAAACAAATTAACCTGTATTTATAGATTTTCCGTATTCTTATAAAGCATTATTTTTGGCAGCTACCTTCATCTTGCAATATGCGTATAGTGCATCATATGCAGGAAACTGTAGTTTTATATTTTCCAGATCATCTCTTGCAATTTCCCTGAATCCCCTTGCCAGCGCCTTCATTCCTGGGCTTTCTGGAGGGGGGTTGTCGATCTTTGCATCAGCGCCTCTGACTATCCTCGCAAGCTCAAGGAGAGCAGGATCCCGCAGGTTATACTTTTTGATAAACGCGTCAAAACTGACTCGTTCTTCATTTCCTTCCCTGAAATGCGTCAGTTCTACATTTTCGACATCGAATGGCACGGCATTAAGTTCTTTAGCTCTTTTCAATACTTCCTGAGGCGGAACATAGATAAATTCAGCATCAGGATCAATGAACCTTTTTATCAGCCAAGGGCAGGCAATTCTGTCCACCATAGCTCTTTCTCTTGTTATCCATTTCATAATTATGATTAGGGATCATGCATATTTAAAGGAATGTTATGATTCTTGAGAAGCCATAAATCCCAATAGCTTTCGCGATCATATATGCGTGGTATTCCACTGGAATATTCAACATAGAATTTTGCAAGATTTATAATAATATAGCTTGTGCAGTCCGAATTCACGCCTGTGGTTATAGCGATATATAGCTTCTACGGATGTTCGGAGAGGCAGAGGTCTCTCCGATGAAGGGAAGCCCCGATGCTTTAGCTTAGGAGTAGCTCACTTGGATCTTCTTTGCTCATGACATATTTTTTGAATGGTATTGATATCTTAGAAAGTTATAAAGTATCCGAAGTCTCTCATGGTGATAATCTGCATGGCTGAAAAAGATCATGACCGGAACAAAAACACAGAAGAAATGGTTGCAGAATTGAGATGTGAGAATAAATCTGTCAAGCAGATAATGAAAACGCTCTCATTGCGCAAAGAAGAAATTGAAAAAATGATCAAAAACTGGATCATTGAAACAGATCCTTTTATAGAAAAAATGGTGAAGGGAAGAAAGGTATCATCATCGCCCGATGTCAATAAGATATCTCAACTTATCAAGCAGGATATACGGGAGATATTAGATGATCCTCTTGCTCTGGATTACATCGCAAAGAAAAGATCAGATCATCATGACAGGTTCATGGACTGCATAAGGTTCAAGATCAAGCAATATCTTGAAAAAGGATCAAAATAATTTAAAATAAATGAAATTTTTAACTGTTCTTAATATTCAGATTTTATCATTTTATTTTCTTTCTTCTGGGTATTATAAGAGCGATGGAGACCGTTAGTATTATGCCCGCTATTATTACGGACGAGATCATTGCGATTAGACCAGTGGGATAGCTGCCAAATATGCCAGAACTTCTTACGATCTGCGGGCCTGTCAGATGTTCAGCCATTGAAGTTATCTCAGCATGATAGGTCTTAAGATCTGATCTATAGGAAGATATCTGTGTCTGAACGGTGTTGTATGTCGTTGAATTTATCATGCCACTGCTGTAAAGCACCTCAGCCTGCGCCTGAAGTGTATTGAGATCCTTCACACTCTGGTTAAACTGATCCATCAATGCAGCGATCAATGAAGACTTCAAAGCGCTGGATGAGGAATAACCTGTGGCAGTCGATGAATATGAGGCGATGGCTTTTTCTGCACTTGTCAGATTGTTCTGAAGATTATATACATCGTTGTAGACGAAGAATCCATATGTTGCAGATGCAGAAAGACCAGTTGGCGTGGAAACAGTGAATACCGCATAGTAGTATCCGTCGCTGAGAGATTCGGTGTTTATCTCTACATTTCCAGTTGTTCCGCTGCGCGTCAAGATCATCTGTTTGGAGCTGCTGTAAACGTTTAGTTTGCCCTCAATATTGCTACCAGGCCATGAGGAGGAATATGATATTCCAAAGGATCCAGAAACTATGCCTTTCTGGGATCCAGATATTGAGGCAGATGGATCTGGCCCAGGATTGCTAACAGGCAGCGTATAATGCCATATGATGGGGTGCTGTATATCGTATATTAGGAAGGTGAATCCGAAGAAGCTGAATGACACGCTCAGATCGTTGATACCAGAAGCCGTCATATTCAGCATTATGGTCTGTCCGGGTGGTGGCAGGATCGTGAAGTTGAACGGTATGTAGCCATTTGATATACCGCTCACTGTGGTATTGGCCCTGCTATCGAAGAACAGCGGTGGATAGCTCACGTTAGTGTACTGGCCTGGCATGGATCCGATAGATATATTGACGTAGTTTACGTATTTCATATCAGCAAAATCTACAACTCCAGATATGTAATGCCCTGAAACGTAGTTGATGCTGGGTATGAAGTCGCCAGCCTGTGGTTCTATATATACGGTGACGGTGTTCGAGGTAAGTCCGTCGTAGGTAGCCCTGAGCTGGACTACCTGTGTGAGAAGTGTGCCGTTGGTCTCCGCAAGGAGTGCATCGGTCCAGAAGGCGAAATTGCCACGCGCATCGGTCAGGAAGTGCCCTAAGGTGACACCCGGCGCGTAGGACGATACCGGCATCGTTGGGTCGATAAGGTAGAACTGGCTAACATTGACGGATATTTCTGAGACTACTGCGCTAGCTACGGGCTCCCCGTTAAGCATAACTTCCGCTGGTCCAATTCCATAGGTGTTGTAGAAGCCTGTCAGCGTTGTGGTGAACATCGGTATTTCAACTGTTCCTGTCTCCGCAATACCTTCGGGATTCGTTACGGTCAGCACTAGGTTTCCGCTGGCCATAGGCTGTGAAACCCCAAACTGCTGGAAATCCCATGCCGGCATGACCACAGGCGAGTTCATCACCGAGACCAAGAAATAGCCGTATTCAGTTGCATTGCCCAGGAAGCTCAGCCTTGAATATGATGGCGTATAGTTGAAGAAGCCTGTGGCATTGGGTGTTATCTGGGTCATGACGCCACCGCTGAATGCATCTATCATGTAGTTACTGCCGGCAATCGCGCCATTTGACGTCACTATCCTGAATGTATACATCTGTCCAGACGTAAGGGTTGTGAATGGGGATAGGCCAGACGGAGTCACCATCATCACGCTGAAGGCAGGATTGATAAGCGAGTAGCCCTCCTCAGAAACCGTGCCTATAAGATCTTTAGACATTGCCGCGGCATTTATGAATCCAAGGCCCTGCAGGAAGTTCCAGCCACTGCCGGCAGGATTGAATAAGGTCGCGTACCAGCCAGGAAGCACAGGATCGCTGGGCTCGCTGATGCTGAGGTTGAAGAGGTACCAGGAATAGTCGTTGATGGGGCCATAATTGAAACCCTTACCTATATTTATCATATCGACGTATGGATTGGAAATTCCGGGGACGTTGGCGTTATAGGCATTGTGAGCTTCAAACAGCAGTGGATTTACATTGCCCATCTTTGGAGTCGCGGATGGAAGCATGGAAGCCTGTTCTTCTATAAGAGCCCATTCACCTGCAGTTATCGGTGTTGCAAATGATGTACCTCCATAGAAGAGGTTCCATGTTCCGAATCCGTATATGGACATATTGAAGGCAGCCGGGCCGGATACTATTGGATCTATCAATGCTCCGGTGTCATACACGTCAAGGCCCGCTTCATACCATGGCTGCTGTTCCATAACTGATTCTCCGAAACCACCACCTATTTCTCCCTTGAAAGTACCATCGAAGCCAAACCCGTAGCTCCAGTATGTGAAGCTGGCCAGGCCTGTCGCCGAAGCGACATACATCGGTATGGATATTCCAAATATGCTGTAGTTTACGATCACGTTAGTTAATGGGAACTCAACGCCATTCGATTCAGCGGTTGCCTGACCACCACCAACCGATGTTGCAAACGGCGACTGAGAGGGCATAGACGGTGAGGCGGCCATGGAGTTTGATCCCTCATCTCCCGAGGCAAAGAAATTAGTAACACCAACCGCGTTAAGCTGAGCAAGCAGTTCATCTTCAACCGTAACGTACATTGGTGATCCCAAGAATACTGCTTCCCATTCTGGAGCGCCGTATGAATTGCTTGTTATCGTTATGTTTGTGGCACCTGCGGTTGGTCCGAAAACTACGTTTCCGCTGGGTATTGCAGAAACAGGATCGTTGTTGACAAGGTACTGCGCTATAAACTGATATGCATTATCGAAGCTGGAAAATTCAGGGTTAGGCACAGCTACAACGTCAATGTGGGCCATAGGAGCCATGGCTGCGATATACTCTATATCCAGCTCGGTTTCCAGAGTCCATCCATAGTTGAAGCCGTCTATTATGCCGTCAAACACTGACGGTATACCTACACCTATGTATGTGAGCCTGTCAGGAAGCTGGTTTGGATTTCCGAATACCTGCTGAGAGAACTGAGCCATATCGGACGGGATCGGGAATCCAACCTCAATCACTGCTACGGTTATTCCCTGTCCAAGGTCGGGACTTTCGCGTATCGCATCAGCTCCGTTCCAGAGATTTTCTGCGCCGGTGAGTATATGCATAGTGCTTGGAAATACGAACTGATAGTTGCCTAGATCAGATGGGAAGCCGAGTACCGGGCCGACAGCTACAGGCGTTGCCCACGTGTAGTTGGCATATGTCAGGTTCTGTATGTTGTCTATTGACGGAATGTACGTCACGCCCGGGTCGTTGTTGCCAGATCCGGAACCAGCAGCAGAAACCATGGTGGGAGAAAGCCCATAGGGAAGCATAAGATCTGGCTGTGCGAAGAGACCATTCAGACCGGAGATGCCAGAGACATAATGTTCAAGATCGCCGGGGAGTTTCAGATCGCCTGTGGCAGCATAGAATGGTTGAGAATACGTGACGGAACCCTTCACAGCACTGCTGTTACCAAATAATGGATTCCAAATACCATTCGATGTGTACTGGTATCTGAAGGATTGGATCGTTGTATGGAAGGCGCTCTCAAACTGCGATACAGTTCCTGTTAGATATAGATCAAGGCGACTGGGATTTTGTGAAACATATATGCCATAACTCTCGAAGTATTGGACAAATTCGCCGTAGACGTATGGACTCACACCAAACCTGTTGCCTATCTGCGAGGGAGTGAGAAACTGATGGTAGTAGGAACTACTGGGATCATAGAGTCCGTTCACGTATGCCTGAATATCACCGCTGGGCTCAAGTGCAATGAAAACGCTTATAACAGCCGAGGGATCGTATGCGCTCTGATACGGGATCAGCGAATATCCGGATGAAATGTTTCCAGTCTGCTGATTCAGTGATGATCCACTGAGTGCGATCAGTGGCTGCTCATTGGGCCCGCCCATTGTCTGCGGATTAAAACCGCTTCCGGCTACTGAAAAAGCCAGGAGAGACAGAGCAACGATCAATATCGCTCCAATCGTAAATCCTATGTTTTTCGAATTCATAAGAGACCATGAAAACATGTGATGTTCATTCAAATCCGTTATGAACGGAAAGAACTTACAGAAAATAAGCAGTAAAGTGGTATCTGAAATTCGCGCCTTTTCATTGTTTCATAGAGGATATATGAAAATAATACTTACCAGAGATAAGTATGAAGCTTACATAGGCATTATATAAGGTACTTTATTGTAATTGATCATGGATCCTTCCGTTCCGCTTAAAGCGAAAGGTTCTGGGGCAGAAGCTGATCAGAAATTTGCCAATATTGCTATAAAAGGAGTTGATCATAGCATACCCATCCCATCCCATTCTTTTGACGTGGCAGTCGTGCTTAAGGATCCCTACCCATCAAAGAAAATGAAACTAAATTACATTGTTAGCAGGGATAAATTCTCTGAGGTATACAGGGTTATCAGAACATTGATGGCTTCGGACAGGCCACTGACCAAGACAGAACTTCTGCACAGGAGCTGTATGAATTTTAGAACAGGTTCCTCTCTGCTTGTTGGAATGAAAAAGGCAGGCCTCATTGAAGAAATAAAAATAAGACACAGGATCTATATGCGCCTCACAGATCTTGGAATTCTGTTCTCACAGATGATGGTGATCATCTCACCATTCATACTTTCCATATTTCAACCTTAGATGTCATGAAATATCGTTTAAAAAGATGCTGATGCTTGATGATTTAAATTTCTCCGCCTTCCGGCATATCCTGAATGGAATATTTTTCTGTATGCAAGATTAGTAACGATACTACATATTATCTGTTCTTTTCGATTAAATATCATGACCGCTTACTTTAATTGTGCTCGAAAGAGCAAACGGTGAAAGAAAATGAATAGGAAGATGATGTTGGTATTGGTCGCAGTGGTTGCAACCGTACTGCCGGCTGTGGCGGTTGCAGACGTTCTTGTCGTTGGCTTCAGCGGCGGAACAGGACATGAAATAGGACCGGCTTTTTATGTGCAACCTGGCAGCAACTATATGGCGGCTAGTGAAGCTGCAGGTTTTAAATGGACACCTGACATGGTGAGTTCGACAGAGTTCATAGGAAATATGACCATTGGATACATGACGAATGAGACCATATATGAGGTCAATGTGCTTGACATAAACTTCACAAGTTCAACCTCAGGTACGTTTATGATAAATATCACGGTTACGAACCCATTCCCTGAAGGATCGTATATATATTTCAGCACCAGTCCTTTCGCTTCCACCGCAATTCCAGCCCATACCATGAACTTTACGCTCAGCTCAACAGCAAGCCAAACAGCACTGACATTCTCTGGTGTACATAAGGGAGAAACCATCTACGTAGCATTCGTTATCGGTTCCGGTGCCCCAAGCACAGCGCCGTCATTCACATTGACAATGTCCGAGGCCTTCTGAGATTGAAATAGACCTATTTTCTTTTTTTGCGTATCCACCTCTGTTAGCGAAGGTTATCTATATTTTTTAATTTTTTAAATAAAAAACTATTTATTATTTGGTTATCATGATGTCTTGATGGACTTAAGGAGGATAATAGCTATTGCAGTGATCATTGGCGTAGTAATTTTTCTGACGTCTGTGACAATATATTCCGGGATATGGCCTCCAGTGGATACCATAGCTTCTGAGAGCATGACCCATTCAGACTACTGGACATACGGGACGATGAATGTCGGCGATATCGTATTCGTTAAGAGAGTATCAAGCGTTCCCGGTCCGGTCATAACCTACGTTGTTGGGCGACAAACTGGATTCTCAACATATGGCGAGTATGGAAATGTTATCCTATACAAGAATCCAGAAGGTCAGACAATAATACATAGAGCAATGTTCTATCTTTCCTGGGCTGATGGAATGCCGGTGGTCCAAGGGTTTCATAATCAGAGCTGGATGAAGGTAACTAAGATGTATATTCTGATATATGACGTTGGCTTTTCTCACAGAAATCTTGTTGTATATCTCAGAGGAATGGTTAATGAAAGTGGGTTTATTACTGTGGGGGATTTCAATCTGGCTTACCGTGGAATATACAACTCAAGCCTGAACGCTTATGAGGCCGCAGATCAGAATGTTGGAATAACAAATGCCCCAGTAAATTCATCCAATATAATAGGTATGGCATTCTGGGATATACCATGGTTTGGGCTCATAAAGCTCAATATTCTAAAGGCATATGGGCAATGGCCCTATTCGAACGAAGTCGCCAAAAATTCATACGATTATCTCTTTGCCTCCATCATAATAATAGCAGCTTTAATCTTCCTGCCATACAGCAAAATTTATGATTTCTATAGAAAACGTAAAAAATAAACCACATAATACTTATAGAGATTTGGAAATACAGTTTCAATCCACGATAACTTATCATAATTACATATTTATTTAATATTAGTAATATTTATATTCAGCATTGCATTGTTTATATTGTACAAATATGAATTCCGGTTTAAGAATCATGTTCTCGCTCTTCATAATTCTGATTGCGATAGCGCTTATAGCTATACCAGCCGAAGGCGACGTCATGATAATATCTCACGCAAATGGAAACGGATTCCTCGTGCAGAAGCCGATCATCATAAATCTCACCAGCAATGCGACTGAATATAAAGGGGCCACATTTGTATGGACTATAGAAAACGGTACTGTTTCTGGAAATTATATCAACATAACTGGTGTACTAAGAATCCATGTAAATTGGAACGTTTCTAACACAGATTATTTTCTCAACATACTATCCATAGGAAATGGCCTGGATAAAAATGCCTCGTTCAATCTTACGCTCGATCAGATAGCAAAGCAGGCGAATAAAGTTCTCAACAGCAGCGAAACATCAGCTCTTTCCGTGTATATCAAGGAAGGCTATCAGAGCGAATCTTCGCTAGGTACTATAATTTACAATCAAACTCTGGAAGGCCCGTTCAATATGCAGTATCCAAATTTCGTACCCTATTATATTGGTTTTTACTATGAAAAACCACCAGATACGAATAACAGCGTGGGTCAATACCTTAATTTCACATTTAATTTTGTGTATGTATGAGTTAGACAGAACAAAATTTAAATTCGCGATTGGTGAAGACATTGATCCCAAAGTTTTAATCGATCAAAAACGTCTATACCAATGGAAACCTTTATAAATATTCTTATGGTATTTATATACGATGACTATTGCTGCTATTTCAATCTCAAATTCAGTTGATGAAAAGATTGATCGATATCAAAAGGTATTATGGTTAAAGCAACAAAAAAATGTAAGATATGCATGGCGAGGTGAGTTGCACCTCCATCATAAGTGGAATCCATACCCCGTAGCGGATCTGATGGAAAAAACTCCTGGAATATGCAAAGTGAAAAATGGATCACTGGATATACCAGTTAAAGTATGTGGGAATAAACCCGAAAGCATAAAGGATTTGAAATCAACTAACGTTTGCATCCTGAATAATGTTGATCTGGCTTTTTTAAATGATACATGCTCGTATAGAAAACTATTCTTCGGAATGAACATATGGTGCATAAACTGCTATTCATCATTACGAGGTAGTGCCTTTGAATCCTGATCTTTCATTACTTATCGCGTTGATTCCGCAATTCGTTATCTCGGCAATTCTGACTGGATTCGTCTTTCAGGCAATTACCAGTGAAAAAACCTTCATACAACCCAAGATCATTAAGAGAGATGCCGGTCATAAAAAGGAAGACCCATCTATTCAAGTAAAGAAAGATCAATCAGATCTGAATCAATATGAAAGACTGAAGAACAGATCAGGGTTCCAAAATTTGCTGTTCAATCAGAATCTTAAGATGCTATCAACATCAACACTTACGGCTAGCACGTGGATCCTCATTGTATATGCTATGCTTGGAATTGATAGATCTTCCCTGTTTATGCCAAACTACAGCTTTGAGATGAACTTTGCAGTTTATATGCCGCTGATCTCTCTTTTCGCAATTGCCATGATATCATCTTTCTCTACTATAGTAAGGCTAAAAAACATGTATCGATGGTTAGGTACAATTTTGGCGTTGATATCTGTAATTGTATTTTTTAAATTGCCAGCTATGAAATGGTTTTTTTCAATCTACCCAGTGAACGTGGTCATTTATATATTCATTTATTTTGCGGGTCTTTTCATTGTTTTCCTGTGCTACCTCTTCTGGTGGAAAATGTATCCGAAGACCGTATTTTATATATCATTTTATTCCTCCATATTGACATATTTCATGCTGGTATCACTTATGATTCTCAAAGCAATACCAAAGTTCTGAAAACTTCAGCAATCCTTTTTTAAGATGCTAAAAAGTCTCGTTAGTCAGACACTGATGTCAATAAACATTTTTACATATAAATTTTAAAATCGATTGCATTTAGAAAAGCTGTAAAAATAAATATTTTTAGGTTGGAACCGAAAGATATGTAGCTTTGATATTTAATTCCATGATAATCGATAGAAGGGATCTTCGAATTTTTTAAATGGCTTTTAACGCCTCATGGCAATGTAATTTGTTCACAATGAATTTTTGTCTGACACCTAATAAAATTTTAATTTTTGGGCATTTTTCTAGATCAGCTATAATTACAAAATGTTTATATCTGATCATCAGGTGTTCATTTATGGAGTCTTTAACTAGTATTAGCCCTAATAGAAAAAATAGAGATCGTGGGGACCTCGTATTTGGTATATTGAGAGAATTATACAACACTGATGGACAGATAGGAATAACAAGACTGATATATAAAGTAAATACAAACTATAATATAGCACGGGATATCCTCGATATGCTTTCCAGAAGTGGCCTCATAGAAAGGAAATCAAAAAATGAAAGATCCGAGTTCAGGGTTACGGATAAAGGATTGAGATTCATCGAAGCATATGAGAGAATAAATTCAGTGCTGGGTCATAAAAAAAGATAGACATTCTATTTTCCCAATATATCACGTATGAATTCATAATCATTCGCGAGCAAAATCCCCTTCTGGGTTAATTCCACTAGATTCCTATTGGACCCTGATTTCTTTATACAGACTATGCCAGACCGCTCCAGATCTTCTATTATGCCCTTTCCCATCCTGTGATTTAGATTGCAGGCATAGAATAGTCTGGTCAATGGTATCTGATTTGAATTCTCCCTTATCGTGGATATCAGATCCATTATTATATTTGCGCGAGATCTTTTCCTCTGAGCTTCACCACCATCATTTTCTGGCATATCCTGAATGATATTATCAGGAATTTCAGCATCATTTCCTATACCTTCGCCCTTGCAGAAGATGCTGGGTAGTATTAGAACAGATATACCTTGGGACTTGAAGTTCTCTATTGTATCCGATTCTATCTCACCACAGGTTATGAGAAATTTCCTCTTGGCGCCAATATCCTCTGAATTATAATTGAATTCCTTTGCCATCTTCGAAATATCAGAAGAATTCGGGGCGATCATGACAGTGACGATCTCATTAAGTTCAGATTTGTATACAGCATCGAATAGATGATCTTTCCCAGATTTCCCTCTTATCATTTCTCTGTATTTGATCTCCCACCTACCGGGTGTTATTGAAAGATAGTTCAAAACAGAAGCGTAGGGATCAAATTTAGTATGTTTTTCCAACTTCCATCGATAATAAAATTAGTTCATGGCTATATAAGGATTATGAAAGATAATTACGTAAATATTTTAATACAAGTATTCAGGTGGCAGGTTCCCTTAAAAAATAAATATAGAGTACGAATAGTCCAGCAATAAATATGCTATCAAAGATAATCGAGGTGGACACCGCAAAGCAGAATATAGATATGAAGGTGAAAATTCTGTCCCTGAATAAACGCACCGTGAAGAATGAACGCGGTGAGACCGTTTACTATTATGGTATAATCGGCGATGAGACAGGTACGCTGCCATTCACGGCCTGGGTCTTCCCGCCTGCCATTCGGGTTGGTGACGTGGTCGAAATAAGGTCATGCTATTCGAGCATCTATAACGGAAAGATCAGGATATACGTCGATGGCAGATCCGAGGTGATCTTGAAGCCCGACGTGGACATGGAGGTCAAGAGAACCTCAGATCTGGTGAAGATAAGGGATATCAGTCTGAGCATGCCGTATGTCTCTGTGGTCGGAAAGATAACTGGCGTACATAAAAGAGAATATGAAAACGAGGGCATTTCTAAGAACGTATATCAGGCGTACATAGAAGATGAAACGGCAAGGGTCAGGATATCTTCATTCGGGAAGGTGCTACAGGAAAATGATGTTGTACGCATAGATAATGCACGTGTAACTCAGTTCAATGGCTATATCAGCCTTTCCATAGGCGATAACTCCAAAATAGAGGCTGTAAATACTACAATACCAGATAAGCCAAGGCATATCTTCATATCTGAGATAAGATCGCCCGTGGGCGGTATAACCATAGCTGGTTTTGTTGTCAATGTCGGTCAAGGGAGCAGGATTTTCACGAAATGCAGTGTATGCAAGAAGATAGTGGAGAACGGCAAATGCAATGATCATCCAAAGGCCCCGGTATACCCAGATTTATTTGGATATTTCTCAATATCCGATGGTACCGGAACCATAACTTGCTATATTAACGGAGATAGCTTCTTGCCATATGCTGGTATTCCACAGGAACAGTTCAGGAGAGACGCATATTCAATGAATCCAAATGCCATAATCAAAAAGAATCTGATCGGGAAATGCATATCCGTTACCGGTGATCTGAGAATGCAGGATGATAAGATCACGTTGAACGTGCAATCGATACGCGCCATCTCCGCTGAAGATAACAGAGAGATCACGAATATAATAGAGGAGGAATTCCAATGATGCATAAGAGAGATCAGGATTACTGGATTTTTTCAGCAGAACTCAGAGATTCAAAAGTCATCAACGATTCATCAGATAAGCCCATGATTTTGACTCCGCTAGGCATATCAGTGAAGCGAATACTCTGCACCGGAAATGTCACTTCCAAGCAGGGGGACGATAGAATGACCAGAATAACCATGGCAGATCCTGTTGGGAATTTCTATGTTGTAGGGTTTTCCAACGGTTTCAATCCGGAGGAAAAATCCATGCTGGATGGGCTTAATGTGGATGATAGGGTTATGGTAATTGGAAGGATAAGCGCATATCGCAATTCAGGTGGAAATTATCTGTTTTCAATCAGGCCGGAACTGGTGTCAAAGATAGATGAGGAAGCATCGAGATTCTGGATACTGAAAGCGTACTATTTTGCAAAGAGAAGATATTTTGCCATAAGAGAAGCGCAGAAATCTGAGGATTCCAGCATAGAAACACTCAAGGAATCAGGCTACACCGCTGTTGAAGCCGAATCGGCGTTAAATGCGATAAAGAACTTCAGGGACTATGATTATCAGAAACTCTTTGAGATCATTGAGCCAGCAATGAACTCACTCGGTTCATCTGGCCAGCTGCCGGAGATACGTTCATTCATGCTGGATTATATCAAGAACAACGATCTCGATGGGAAGGGCTGCAGATACGAGGACATAGTTGTAGCGGCGAAGAATCAGGGCATAGATCAGAGTACAGTAGATGAGATACTTAATTCCCTTGGTTCCATGGGAGAAATTTTTGAGGTATCTCTGAAGCGATACAAGTTTGTTGATACCTCATGATCGAGAAAATCGAACACCGTGATCAGAGGATTTCGCAAACTTATACTGCAGAGAGTTGCAGTACAAACGGAATGAATGAGGCAAACATATGGTGATCAGGTGTTTCACATCGGTTTGCGCGAGGGCGAATAAATCCCCTTTGCCCTCGTCTAAAAAGTTTATTAATTGCCTCGCTATGTAGGCTTCTAATCATGGGCCCGTAGCTCAGCCAGGTAGAGCATCTGGCTTTTAACCAGGTGGTCAGGGGTTCGAACCCCCTCGGGCCCGCTCACGCGTGGTGACGAAAATGGCAAAATTTAATGTATTAGATCATAATCTCGTTCCGGAGCATCACATAGTATCAGAAGAGGAGGAGAAGGAGATCCTTAAGGAATTGAATATTGATAAGGAATTTCTGCCGAAAATCAGCCCTAATGACCCTGCTATAAAGGCTCTGGAGGCCGTTCATGGCAAGATCAAGGAGGGAACGATAATCAAGATAGTGAGAAAAAGCCCTACAATGGGGCATTCGGTATATTATCGTGTTGTTGCGTCTGAGGTGTTTAAGTGAAGGAAATTGTTGATGCATATTTTAAAAAGTATGGAATAGTAAACCATCAGCTTGATTCGATGAATTCTTTCTATGCCACGCCTGACAACCCGAACAGCGTGATGCAGCAGATTGTGGATGAGACAAAGGTATCAGATGATGCGGATCCAGGTTATTTTGTACTAGATCCTGCCAAGACAGGTGGCCATGACATAAGGATATACTATGGCAGAATAAGGGAAAACAACCACTATATCGGTGAGCAGACAATTTTCATTGGAAAACCGGAAATAAAGGAAGCGTCTGGCGCATCAAATCAGATAACACCAAACGAGGCTAGGCTCAGGGATCTGAACTATCTGGCGCCGGTAACGTTAAAACTCAGGATAGTGGAAGATGGAATTGAGAAAGGATCTGAAATAATAAAGGTCGGCGATCTACCCGTTATGGTGAGGTCGAAGATATGCACGCTTTCCGAGGAGAACCTGGATCAGTATATAGAGAAAAATAACGGCCCCATCGGTCTTTCCAGAAGAGAAAAGCTGCAGTACGTTGGAGAGGATCCGGATGATCCTGGAGGTTATTTCATAATAGGCGGATCAGAGAGAGTTATAGTCTCCCTTGAGGACCTCGCACCAAATAAGATAATGGTTGAATGGGAGGATCGCTACGAATCCAAGGTTGAGGTCTCTAAGGTATTTTCCCAACGCGGTGGTTTCCGCGCACTTACAAGCATGGAGAAGGGGACAGATGGAACCATAAATGTCTCTATTCCAAGCGTCGCCGGTACAGTACCACTCGTCATACTAATGAAGGCCCTCGGTCTGGAGAGGGATGTGGATGTGCATGATGCCATAGCCTCCGTACCTGAGATGGAGCCGATAATATATGCAAATATAGAGGATTCGAAGAACCCAAAGGTGCTCCCTCCAAACGGCGTAAATACAACTGAAGATGCAATATCATATCTTGAGAAGAGGTTTGCCGCAGGTCAGGCCAAAGAATTCAGGGACAAGAAGATATCCCAGATGCTGGATCACTCGCTTCTGCCCCATCTTGGCGATTCCCCATCGGACCGCATAAGGAAGGCAATATATCTGGGCAGGATGGCCAGATCCTTGCTGGAACTGAGCCTGGGAATAAGAAAAGAGGATGATAAGGATCATCTTGCGAATAAGAGGATAAAACTTGCTGGAGACCTCATGGATGAGCTTTTCAGAAGCGCATTCCAGAGCGTCATGAAGGATCTGAAATATCAGCTCGAGAAAACGTACAACAGGAAACGCGGTATTAAGATAAGGCCTGCGGTCAGGCAGGATCTGCTGACGCAGAGGGTGTTGCATGCCATGTCCACAGGAAACTGGATAGGTGGCAGGACAGGCGTATCGCAGCTTCTTGACAGGGTTTCTAATCTGAGCACTATAAGCCATCTGAGGAGGATCATATCTCCGCTCACAAGGACGCAGCCTCACTTTGAGGCAAGGGATCTTCATCCAACGCAGTGGGGAAGGATATGCCCAAATGAAACTCCAGAGGGTCAGAACTGTGGCCTTGTGAAGAACGCTGCATTGCTCATAAATGTGACACAGGGTATAGATCCGGACAGCGTTATGGAGATATTGAAGGGGCTCGATGTGCGTGAGGTCCTTGAGGAGAGCCCCAAGAAGGGAAGGGTGTATCTCAATGGTGATTTCATAGGGTATCATGACGATCCTAGGTACCTTGTATCGAGGATACGCGAGGAGAGAAGATCCGGTCGTATTTCAGATGAGGTAAATGTTAGATACGACGATAACACGAATGAGGTTATAGTCAATTGCGATCGTGGAAGGCTCAGAAGGCCGCTTTTGATATTGAAGGACGGAAGAACTGTTCTGGATAGATCGATGATCGAGAAGCTGAAGCACGGGGAGATCAACTTTGAAGATCTGGTGAGGCAGGGTGCCATAGAATGGCTAGATGCTGAAGAGGAGGAAGACACATACATCGCAGTATATGCCTATGATATACCAGAGAAATGCCCCCATTGTAATTCCTATCTGTACAGATCGATGGTGGAATGGGTAAACCCCGGCGAATCCGAGATAACCCTGGAATGCGGCTTCTGCCATCAGAGATTCAATGTCGACTCAAAGCTTTCAAAGGAGAATACTCATCTTGAGATAGATCCAGCGATGATACTGGGAGTCGTTGCATCCATAATTCCATATCCTGAACATAATTCGTCGCCAAGGATCACCATAGCTTCAGCAATGGCCAAACAGTCCCTCGGATTTGCGCAATCAAACGTCAGGATCAGACCGGATACCAGAGGCCATCTGCTCCATTATCCGCAGGTTCCGCTGGTCAGAACCAGAGTGATGGACTATATACATTACGATCGGAGGCCCGCTGGTCAGAATTTTGTGGTTGCTGTCCTATCGTATGAAGGCTATAACATACAGGATGCCCTTGTCATAAACAAGGCCGCAATTGAAAGGGGCCTTGGAAGAAGCACATTCTTCAGGACATATTCAGCGGAAGAACGGCGTTATCCTGGAGGTCAGGAGGATAAATTCGAGATCCCAACCCACGATATAATAGGTGCTAGAGCCGAGGAATATTACAAGAATCTAGACGAAAGCGGTATAATATATCCCGAGGCTTATGTGGAGGGCTCTGATGTATTGATTGGAAAGACCTCGCCCCCCAGATTCCTTGAAGAAGGAGAAGAGAAGTTGGGCCCCCAGAGAAGGCGCGAATCGTCAGTGACGATGAGGCCCAATGAGAGCGGATACGTGGATAACGTGTTTCTGACAGTTTCAGAGAGCAACAGCAGGGTCGTGAAGATAAAGGTTAGAAGTGAAAGGATACCAGAGCTTGGAGATAAATTCGCCTCGAGGCATGGGCAGAAGGGAGTTGTCGGTCTTGTGGTACCGCAGGAGGATATGCCGTTCACGGAGGACGGAATAATCCCAGATCTGATATTCAATCCGCATTCAATACCGTCCAGGATGACGGTTGGTCATATACTGGAAATGATCGGTGGAAAGATAGCGTCAAGGACTGGAAGGTTCATAGACGGTACCATATTCAGTGGAGAGCCAGAAAAAAGCCTGAGAGATGCGCTGGTAAAATACGGCTTCAGGAAATCATCCACGGAGGTCATGTACGACGGAATTACAGGCAGAAGATTCAAGGCTGACATATTTGTCGGCGTCATATACTACCAGAAACTGCATCATATGGTCGCAGGGAAGTTCCATGCCAGGTCCAGAGGGCCGGTACAGATACTCACGAGGCAGCCTACAGAGGGAAGATCCAGGCAGGGAGGTCTCAGGTTCGGTGAAATGGAGAGGGATACCCTTATAGCGCATGGAGCTGCCATGGTCATAAAGGATCGTCTGCTCGATCAGAGCGATGGAACCGTACTGTACGTTTGCGGGAACCCATCCTGCGGGCATATAGCAATATATGATCGCAGAAAGGGAACGCTGAGATGCCCCGTCTGCGGAAATACCGGGAATATATACCCGATTGAGACCAGCTATGCCTTCAAGCTGATGAGGGATGAGCTGATTTCCCTTGGTGTTGTTATGAGATTAATGCTTGGTGATATGAAATGATGGGAATATCAAAAAGAATTTCATCAATTAAATTTGCCCTTCTTTCTCCTGATGAGATCAGAAAGCTGAGTCAGGTCAAGGTTATAACTGCGGATACCTATGATGATGATGGGTATCCTATCGAACATGGACTAATGGATCTTCACATGGGCGTTATAGAACCAGGTCTCAGATGCGCCACCTGTGGCGGAAAGGTGGATGAGTGTCCAGGGCATTTCGGGCACATTGAACTTGCCATGCCAGTGGTGCATGTGGGTTTTGTAAAGGAAATAAAGATGTTCCTCGACGCCACCTGCAGATCATGCGGTCGCATCAAATTGACCGATGACGAGATCCGCAGTTATCTCCCCGAGATACAGAAGATGGACTTTGAAACCGGGGATCCTGAGGACATAGAGATATTGACGAAGAAATACGTTGATCTTGCCTCTCAGAGAATGGTGTGCCCCCATTGTGGAGCACAGCAGAGCAAGATAATACTGGACAAGCCCACGACATTCAGGGAAGAGGGTACAAACGTAAAGATCACACCAAAGGAGATAAGGGAGAGGCTGGAGAGGATACCTGATGATGATCTCATATTCTTCGGATTCAATCCCAAGACTGCGAGGCCAGAATGGATGGTACTCACAGTTCTTCCTGTTCCACCAATAAACGTCAGACCATCAATCACGCTGGAAACCGGCGAAAGGAGCGAGGATGATCTCACTCACAAGCTAGTCGATATAATCAGGATCAGCCAGAGGCTCCGTGAGAGCAGGGATAACGGATCCCCTCAGCTGATTATAGAAGATCTTTGGGATCTTCTTCAGTTCCATGTGACTACGTATTTCGATAATCAGACGCCCGGAATACCGCCCGCAAGGCACAGAAGCGGTAGGGCCCTGAAAACCCTTGTTCAGCGTCTCAAGGGAAAGGAGGGCAGGTTCAGATCAAACCTCTCAGGTAAGCGTGTCAACTTTTCTTCAAGAACCGTTATATCGCCTGAACCATATCTTTCGGTGAATGAGGTTGGAGTGCCAGAGAGGGCAGCGAGAGAACTCACCGTACCTGTCACGGTCAACCAGTTCAACATCGATGAGATGCGCGAACTCATAAAACGCGGGCGAAATCCAAGGGATCAGTTCGGACGTTATGTTACCGGAGTAAACTATGTGATAAGACCAGATGGAAGGAGGATAAAGATAACCGATCAGAATGCCGCTGAGAATGCCGAAAGGATCGATATAGGATGGACCGTTGAACGCCAGCTGATGGAGGGCGACATCGTATTATTCAACAGGCAGCCGTCCCTGCACAGGATGTCCATGATGGGCCACACGGTCCGCATACTCCCAGGCCAAACATTCAGATTCAATCTTGCAGTCTGCACCCCATACAACGCCGACTTCGATGGGGATGAGATGAACCTTCATGTTATACAGAAGGAGGAGGCAAGGGCCGAGGCAAGAATCATAATGAAGGTTCAGGAGCAGATAATGAGTCCGAGATTTGGAGGCCCCATAATAGGTGGAATCCATGACCATGTGACGGCTCTGTTCCTGCTGACGCACAACAATCCAAGATACACACATGAGGAAATGGTGCATATAATGGCTTACCTCGAACCTGATCTTCTGCCTGATGCAAAGATAGAAAATGGCGTGAAATACTATTACGGACGCGACATATTCTCAACTATACTTCCTAAGGGTCTGAATGTGAGATTCAGAAGCAAGCTGTGTTCCGGTTCATCTGAAAAGTGTGAATTTGAGGATGATCCTGCAGACACATATGTTGAAATAGTCGACGGAAGACTTATTCATGGAACCATTGACGAAGCTGCAGTCTCTCCATTTTCTGGCGCCATAATAGACAAGATATTCAGGAAATTTGGATCCCAGGAGGCCGCCAGGTTCATTGACAGAATGACGCGTCTTGCTGTTGGTTTCATAACCTATCGCGGCTTCTCCACAGGTATAAGTGATTACGATATACCTGAGAGTGCGGTGGCCAGGATAGAGGAACTTGTTGTACAGGCAGAGGAGCGCATAAACAAACTCATAGAGACGTTCAAGCGCGGTGAACTTCAGCCAGCTCCAGGCAGATCGGTCGAAGATACCCTGGAGATGGAAATCCTGTCGGAAGCAGGTGTAGTCAGAGATGAATCAGGTAAGATAGCCAGTTCATACCTTGGTCTGAAGGTACCATCCGTTATAATGGCAAGATCTGGAGCTAGGGCTACGATGCTGAACATATCCGAGGTTGCTGGTATAGTCGGCCAGCAGTCTGTGAGAGGTGGAAGACTTAACAGAGGCTATTACAATAGAACTCTGCCGCATTTCAAACGCGGCGATATAGGCGCCGATGCCAGAGGTTTCGTCAGGTCTTCGTACATGACAGGCCTTAACCCCACGGAATACTTCTTCCACAGTATTGGAGGGCGTGAAGGTCTGGTGGATACGGCTGTCAGAACGTCAAGGAGTGGTTACATGCAGAGGAGACTGATCAACGCTTTTGAGGATCTGAAGGTTGACGATTCAAGGGAGGTCAAGGATACCGTCGGTTCTCTTATACAGATCAGATATGGTGAGGATGGAATAGATCCGACCAGAAGCGCCAGAGGTAAGGCGGTAGATATGAATTACATCCTCTTTGATGAGGGGAGGAGGTGATTCAATTGGCATCACTCTTATGGCGTGACACATCAAAGAACATAGTTGCCATATCAGAAAAGGTTCCTGTGAACTACGCCGTTGACTTTGACGTTCCTGCTGATGTTGAGGATGGCTACATAACCATAAACCGGAAGAATTTCTCATATCATGTGGTGATCTCAGGGGTCAGATCCTACTCTCCAGATGTTGAGGCCATTGCGAAGAAGAAGAATGGCCTGAAATCTATAATAACCATAGAGAAGATAGAAAAGATTGAACCCATATCAGTCATGGAGTTCCAGTCGAATGGAAAGACACTCGATACAGTTGCCAGCTTCGAAATAGGGGAGAGACAGCTGACCGAAATAAAGGAAAAGTACGGTGAAAGTTTATCGGAGGATGTTCAGGCAGTTATAAACGATGCAAAGGCGCTTGGATTCAGCCTTCCAGAATCAGTGGCTGAGGAGATCGCCAGGCGCAGATCCGAATGGGGAGAAAAAGCATACAAGAATATACTCAAGAGGATAGGCGAGGAGATAGACAACGAACTGATCGATCCATACGAAGCGGTCGGAATAATCGCGGCGCAGAGCATAGGAGAGCCAGGCACGCAGATGACAATGAGAACCTTCCACTTCGCGGGAGTCAGGGAGATGAACGTCACCCTGGGTCTTCCGAGGCTGATCGAGATAGTTGATGCAAGACGCATTCCAAGCACGCCGTCCATGACGATATACCTCAAGCCAGAATACGAGACGAATGATGAGGTGGTTATGGATGTCGTTAAGAGGCTTGAGAACACCAGTATAAGCGATGTGGCTGACATAATAACGGATATAGGAGAGCTGACAGTCACCGTGAAGCCAGATCCTAGAAAGACAAAGGACAGGCTCATAGAGATGGAAGATATAATGAATGCTATCAATAAGATCAAGGGAATAACCGTCATGGAGGATTCAAACCAGATAATAATAAAACCACAGCAGGAATCCTTCAAAAAACTTTATCTGCTGCAGGAACAGATTAAGGGTCTTACAATAAAGGGAATAAACGGTATAAAGAGGGCAATAGCAAGGGTTGAGGGAAAGGAACACAGATGGGTCATTTATACGCAGGGTTCGAATCTGAAAGATGTGCTGGAGGTAGACGAGGTCGATCCAACTCGAACATACACAAACGATATAGTGGAGATCGCCAACGTCCTCGGAATAGAGGCCGCAAGGAATGCCATACTCAACGAGGCTCTGAGAACTCTGCAGGAGCAGGGTCTTAATGTGGACGTCAGGCATCTGATGCTTGTTGCAGATATGATGACATTCAGCGGTACCGTGCGTGCGGTGGGCAGAACCGGTATATCTGGAAGAAAGAGCAGCGTACTTGCAAGAGCGGCCTTCGAAATAACTACGAAGCATCTTCTCCGGGCCGGTATAATGGGTGAGGTTGACAAACTGGCGGGTGTTGCTGAGAACATCATCGTGGGTCAGCCAATAACATTAGGAACCGGTGCTGTCGATATAATTTATAAAGGTTATCCGAAAGCGAAGAAGTGAGGAATAGAGATGAATGAGATAACTGTTGATAATGAGACCATGGCTCATATAGCCATATTCGAAAAGATTGCAAGGATCGAGCTGATGGAGTGCGTCGAGAACGAGGATATGATCCTCTTCGTTGTGGGCGAACGCAAGATGGCAGAGATGTTCAAGAAAAACAAGGATGTCATCTCGCAGCTGAAGGAAAAGATCAACAAGCACATCCTCGTGGCTGAGATCTCAAGGGATCTCCTGACATTCGTTAGGAACATATTCTTCAGATACGGCGTCAATGAGATTCAGATTTCGTGGAAGAACAACAGAACCGACATAGTTGTGGGCGTCAAGCCAGAGGAAATTGGCAAGGTAATAGGGAAGGAAGGCAAAAATATAAAGCTCTTCAAGGATGCCGTGTCCAGGTACTTCAACGTCAACAGCATAAGCGTGAAGCAGTAGCCGGAAAATTTTCCAGAAAACTTGGAATTTTCCACAAATATTTAAATTTGTATTTGTAATTAGCAATCCATATGCTCTATCGGCATGGCCATGCTGCGCATGCATTGCCATAGACCAGGTGAACATTGAAAGAATGGTGAAGTATGGGCGACGAAGATGTTGACGATGGTATCAAAAATTTCGAGAATAACGAAGAGAATGAGGAATCGATAGGGCGCGTTATACTCCCCAATAAGAAAAAGGGGGAGATGTTCGGTATAGTTGAGAAGATGGAGGGCGCTTCAAGGCTTTCCGTCATGTGTGAGGATGGGTATACCAGAAATGCCAGGATACCGGGCAGAATGCGCAAGCGTATGTGGATAAGGGAAAAGGATCTGGTTATAGTTAAACCTTGGGAATTTCAGCCTGAGAAGGCTGATGTCGTCTACCGCTACACGAAGACTCAGGCTAGTTATCTCAGCAGGAATCACATGCTGCCTGAGGTGATCGATATATTCAAGTGAGGTGGTTAAGGATAGATGACTCAGCTCTCAAACAGCTCATAAAAAACGATGAATTTGCATTCAGATCCAACCTTGATAGAAAGACGCTTGATCTTGTTTTTGACAAGCGTACCCTTGAGGCATTGAAATACGTTTTTTCAAGATACAGTATTGATTATCTGGATTTTCCAATTTCCTCCGGCAAGGAATCCGTCGTCTTCAGGGCAATCTCCGGCAGAAAGTTCGTGGCGGTGAAGATATTCAAGATGTCAACGCTGAAGTTCATGAACATAAGAAAATACATCGAGGGCGACCAGCGATTTGCAAAGATAAGGATCGACAGAAACGATATAATACCCGTATGGGTAAGAAAGGAGTACACAAACCTGATGGCCTTGGAAAATGCGGGAGTGCCAGCACCAAAACCGATAGGGTTCTTCAAAAACATCCTGGTTATGTCCTATATAGGAACCAAGTCCGGTCCGGCTCCACAGATAAGGGATGTCGAAATAAATGATGCAATATATGAAGAAGTTCTCGATGGTATGCGCCGCATGTACAGGAATAGGATAGTGCACTCGGATCTAAGCGAATACAACATGCTTTACCACAGAAGGGTCTACTTCATAGATCTGGCGCAGGCGGTGGATATAGATCACCCGATGGCCTCAGAATTTCTTGAAAGGGATATAATCAATGTAAGCAACTTTTTCTCGAAACATGGAATTGCGACAACCCCCGAATCCATAGAAAAATACATAAAAGGAAAGTAGCGGGGGATGGATTTGAACCATCGATCTACGGGTTATGAGCCCATCGGGATTTCCTGACTACCCCACCCCGCTTTTAGATGTAGTATCGGCCTAATACGAGGCTGTAAGGGTTTATGGCATCTGGCTTAATCAACCTTTCGCTGGAATAGGGAGTTCTCGTATTTTTCAACGGTCATCCAAAGCTCTCTTCTATCCTCTTGAATCTCAGCTCTCTGGCCTTCCTCTCCAGGAATTCATACACTGTCCTGTGTTTCTTCCCATTTATGATCATATTGATGGCCTCCTCCGCATAGGTAACTGCCAGATAGTCTCCTATGATGGAAACGGTATCGCCATATACCGATATGAACGATCCTGTGAGCTCCTCTATTATGGTGCGAGTTTTTCCACCTGTACCTATGACCCTGGCCTTGATCTGTGCGATCCTGCTTGAACCGGGTTTCGCGAATTCTCTCAGCGATATTATCACCAGCTGCATACCCTCTTCAAAGAGGAGCATCGCCTTCTCCGGGTTGAATCCACGGCCTATGGCCTGAACCACGCTTTTCGCGGTATTGGATTTTATCGCATCGCCCATCTGGTCTATAGATACCTCTCCCTCATCGCTGTCTATGGTGAGCTTTACCTCGCCGTTCTTCTCTATCTCCTTCTTTGTTGAACCGTCCTTTCCGATGACCACGCTTATTCTGTCCTTCGGAACTCTGACGGTATCGAAATACACTCTATCATCACCAGTGGACAATTATTGTGTTCTGGCATATCAACGTTATCCTTCCGACCGGACTTATGCTGTATGATCAGCGCAGATATTCCTTGCCTATGGATTCCCTTGCCACGATAAGCTTCATTATCTCGCGCGATCCCTCGGCCAGCATAAACGATCTTATCCCGCGGAGGGCCCATTCTTCTGGGCAGTCCTTGGAGTATCCATATGCCCCCTGCCACTGCATTGCATCGTTTATGGCATC
The DNA here is from genome assembly GCF_003205235.1 of Thermoplasma sp. Kam2015. NCBI lineage: Archaea > Methanobacteriati > Thermoplasmatota > Thermoplasmata > Thermoplasmatales > Thermoplasmataceae > Thermoplasma > Thermoplasma sp. Kam2015. Next base: position 58,217 of record NZ_QJSM01000018.1, read on the forward strand.
GAAACCCCAGGTCGTTGATATGAGCTTGGCCATGGCTATGTTCTTGCTCACATAGAATCTGCTGTATCTCCCATATCTCTGTTCCTGATCGTAGATCCAGAGCGATCTGTAGGCGAAATTCAGCGCAGCCTCCATCTTTGCAACGTCGTCTGCAACCTGGAACTGGAGCCCTTCGTAGGTGGCTATCTCGCGCCCGAAGGCCTTCCTCTGCTTCATGTAATTTATTCCGTTTTCAATGGATTTCAGGGCAGTTCCTGCGGAAATTACGGATATGAGACCTCTCGCAAATTCAAAACCTTCATGCACTATGTTGAAGCCGTGGTTCTCCTCTCCAATCAGGTATCTGGATGGTACATGGAGATCGTTGAATCTCAGCACACCCCATGAGGATCCTTCTCTTCCCATCTCCTCAAGGTAGGATATCTCTATATCATCGGAATATGGTACGTAGAGTAGTGATATGCCCTTCGATCCAGCACCTTCCTTTGTCTTCACTACCGTCACGAAACCCCCACCGTGCTCCTTCACATCTCTGACCAGGCTTATGAAGGATTTCTCGCCGTTGACTATGTATTCATCGCCGCTTCTCTTCGCAGTTGTATCGATTCCGGCGACATCTGATCCGTGTCCGGACTCGGTTGAGGCGATAGCTGTGATCCATTGGCCCTTCGCTACCTTTCGCAGAACATCTCCAAATACTTCCTCCTTTCCATACTTGGAGATAAGATACGACCATGCATTGTCCACAAGGAACAGAACAGGTATGGAAGCCGTCGGATCGCTTCTAGCAATCTGCTCTGCAACAATGCCAGTCGAAACGGCATCGGCCCCCATTCCTCCGAATTTCTCAGGAACCGTCATGCCAAGGTAACCCATCCTTGCCATCTCGCTGTAAACCTCCTCTGGGATCCTCCTCTGACTGCGCATCTTCGCTATGGATGGTGCTATGACCGATTCAGAGAATTTCCTTGCAGTTTCCATCAGTAGCTTCTGATCTTCGCTAAATTCAAAATCCATGATGTTGAAGCACAATACCGATTAAATTTTTTTCCAGTGGGCATTCATATATCAAGCATAATTATAATATACATAGGAACAATGAAAGAATATGGACAGTTTATATCATTCGGTACCAGTGGGTCCAAAGCCACCAGATGAAGTATATACAATCGTGGAGATCCCGAGGGGAAGCAGGGTAAAATACGAGATAGCTAAGGAATTCCCAGGCATGCTCGTCGATAGGGTTCTCTATTCATCTGTTGTGTATCCCGTGGACTACGGCCTGATTCCCAGAACCCTGTATTACGATGGCGATCCTATGGACGTCATGATTCTGATATCGCAGCCAACATTTCCGGGTGCCATCATGAAGGTCAGGCCTATTGGTATGATGAAGATGCTAGATCAGGGTGAGACAGATAATAAGATACTGGCTGTCTTCGATAAGGATCCGAACGTGAGCAATATAAAGGACATTAAGGATGTGAATGCACATCTTCTGGATGAGATCGCCAATTTCTTCTCCACGTATAAGCTTCTTGAGAAGAAGGAGACCAAGGTTCTGGGCTGGGAAGGAAAGGACGCGGCGCTGAAGGAAATACAGGTATCAATGAAGATGTACGAGGAGAAGTACGGAAAGAAGGATTAGGTGTGTGGCATGGCATGGATAAAGATCCGTGTCGGATCCGGTGTCCTAATGATAGATGATGGATTGGGCGAAACGATGCGAAACAGATACCTCGTTCTGCGCACCAGGATGGAAAACGGGCCATGTCAGGACGGCATGTGTCAGATAATAAGGCAGATAGACGCATCACTCGAGGATCAGGTTCCGGACAACATGCTCTTCTTTGGCGATCAGCAGATACGCATCGCCATGGATACCCAGACATATCGATCCATAAATAAGGGCAGAGAAAGCCTGAAGATCAGGCTTGCTCGTGCCGGTATACAGGTATCGGGTTTCACTTACGTAACCTGATACATATATGAATACAGAGAATCTATTTACTTTTGGAAATAATTTACCAATGTGCCTGATCCATATTATGACAAGTTGCAAAGAATACGCATACTCATAACGTTAAAGAGATACGCGGAAGCGATCAGGATCATAGACGCTATCCTCGCGGAGAAAGAGGATCAGGTTCTGTTCTACTATAAGATGTCCCTGCTATACCAATTGGGAAGGTTCGATGAACTAAGAAGGACGGCGGATTACGCCGTTTCACGTTTTCCTGAGAGCCTGTCTATGAGGATATGGCATCTCATAAGTGACATAAAGATCGGCGATGTGCTGGCAGCTGCAGATCTGATGCCATCAATAGATCGCATAGCCTCTTCAGATAAGAAGGATGACAGGATCAGATTCCCGGATCCGTTCGCTGAAAGATTCTACGGTTCGGTTAGATTTCTGAAAGAAATGTATGGAAAATCGGTGCTGACGTGGGAAATGGGCGATCTGATAAGAAAGATGGTTGATGACAGGGTTCCGCAGGAGACAATTGAAGGTCTATATACATCCCACTTCGATCACCTGGACAGAAATCTGAAGGATCTGAATGGAAACAGCAGATCCTTTTACCTGCTCTCCAAGGGACGTATAGGTGATGCCCTGCTGGATATGCTTCGCAACGGTCAAGCCGAAATATACAGGAAATTTATGCTGGATAAATTCACGGAATTCTACAAGCAGACCGAATCTCAGAGGGATCCATTCATACTGGCCGTTCGCTATCACATTGCACGGCTAAAAGATAAAAGCATTCAGGCCCTGAACGATGCAACTAGCATTGATTATATGGAAAAGGGCATTGCAAGGATGATCATTGAGTCTGAGAATAACGTGTTAACCTCTTCAGAGGTTCCACAAACGGTTCAGGCGTTACGCTGATTATGTGCCTTAGATCTTCATCCTTGCCGGCAAATCTGTAAAGCGCAAATGCATTCAGAAGCACTGGAAGCATGGATTTCAGAGATCCGTGGAGATGATCCTCCTCGATTATTCTGTACCTTGAAGACACTATGCCGTCATAGTTCTCGCTGCGTATATTGCCGAATATAGAATAGCACGCATCATAGTATTCGATATTTGTTGGAGGCTTTGGCATCTTATCGAAGTACATTCTGAATTCCTCAATATTATCTGTGAACAGGTACATTAACGCCCTGTGGAACGATGCATTCACTATCTCATATGGAATGTTCATATGGTATGCTGCCTGATCAGCCTTTTCCATATACTTCATGGCCAGATCGCCATTGCCCTTCAGATAGAAATAGTAGGAGATTGCTATATAAAATGTGCTGGCATAATCATCTCTGTACACATTTCTCTCTATCTCCTGTTCAGATACCTCTGATCCGCCATCTGCAATGCTCGATATTATCTGCGTGAATATCCTGGCCATAGAAGACTGTTCTTCATTTGCACCCTCTTCAGCTGCGAGCATGGCATACTTCCTTGCCAGTTTGAAGTCCAGCAGACCTGTGTAATAGAGTGCAAGGAACCTGTGTATGTGATAGGCAACACGTTTTTCACCGGTGACATCCAGTATTCTCAGCATGAGCGGTATATACCCCTCCGCATACTCCTGATGGCCAATTACGTAGTATATCTCGGAGAGATTGTACACAGCGTATAGTCTGGATATCAGATCCCCAGTGGTGTAGGTTTGTTCGATCAGCTCTTTGAGGGTGCTTATTGCCTGATCATACTTGCCCGTATACACATCTATGAGAGATATGTTGTTTAGGTTCCTTGCCACCTCGGAGTAGTTGCCAATGGTCCTGTTTATCTCCAGGGCCTCACCATATTTCTTCAGGGCATCATCGTATCTGTACTCCGCCATGTCTATACCGCCGAGCAGGTTCAGGGCTCCTGCCTCCATGTCCTTCAGGCCCATCTTCCTCGACCTGATCAGAACATCCTGGAGAAGATCCGTTGCGGCATCATAGTCCCCCCTTCTGTAAAGTATGGATGCCTTCTTGTATTTGAGCGATATTTCGTCCCTCTCATCATTGAGCTTTCCAGAGAGGCTATCAAGTAGCTCGCTGGCTCTATCATATTCGCCCTTCGATATCAGAATACTGGATACATCCATGACCACGGTGAGGCTGTCGTGATCGTATGCATTGTAGCATTCCAGGGCTCTTTCCAGCTCCCCCTTTCTGTAATAGGCATGGCACAGAACATATGCTGCCGGTGATTTGCTGTCTTTCCCGAAGACGAACTCCAGATCCTCTATCGCCTCATCTATCGAACCGTACATATCCACTATCTTTTCTCCAGTCTGCTCTATGATCTTCATTATGTCGTTCAGGCGCCCTCCCTGTCTCAATATGTGTATCTTCTGGGCCTCATTGAGAGATCTGAAGAAATCCGTCTCATACATCCTCTGTATTATGTATTCTTTTTCTGATTCTGATATATTTCGCATCACCGTTTGCTTGATCTTATCATTATCATACCTCACAACTCCATTGACGAATCTTATCATGCCAGACGCCTCAAGGCTCTTCATCATCTCAAGCAGATCTGACTTCGGCTTGCCTAGAAGCGTGGAGAGATCATCTAGAGTGAGATCCCTTCCAGCCACAGCCATTATCTGTATCATAGTTCTCTGAAGTTCCGTCAGATTCCTGAGAACGCGTTCATAGTAGATCTCCGTAGTGGGTGGAACCGGAAAGTAGCGGAAGGATACCTCATTTATTTCGTTTTTCTCGTTTATTAGCCCAAGATCCTTATAATATCTCAGAGCATAGCGAAAATTATCCATGTTGAAGTTTGTTATTCTGGCAATCTCTTTTACGAAATTCTCCGGCAGCTTGTAACCCATCTTCTTAGTCAAAAATACTATATCATCAAGGCCGGGTTTCTCTATCTTCAGTATATTTATGTAATCCTCACTAGCTATAAAATTTATGAATCTATCATAATCTTCAGCATCATCCGTACTGTACGTTCCTATGAAGGTTATGTTCCTGTTCCGCGTTGCTCTGCACATATAGAGCAGTATGTTCTTCGATTCTATGGTGAGCCTCTCCATTCCGTATACCGCAACCACGATCCTCTTCCTGTTGTTCTTGACGAATTCATCAAATTCCCTTATTATTTCATTCCTATCTCTGCTCTCAGTCCTTGATGTCAACTTATCCATTATAGCGTTCACGGTCTGATTCCTGTAAAGCTCTCCGATGGGAGGGGCAGCCTCGGAGACAACAAAGTAATCGAGCTTCTCCAGAGATTTCAGCAGTATCTCCAGAATATCCTTTTTCCCTATGAAGCTATCCCCAACCAGCACATATGAAGATGAGCTTTTCTGAATGCTTGATATGATAAAATCAGGAATCTCCTTGAGCGATAGCGCTTTCTCCATGCTGCAGCATCTACGAATATAAATTAAAACTTTCTTCCATAAATCAAGATTTCATTTCATATTGAGGCTTATTCTCTTTCCAGAATATGTGGTTCTGTAAATTCCGAACTCCGGATTATCCCTGAGCTGTTCTATGCTGAATACGGGTCCCTGTTTGCAGACCTGAAGGCCACCAACTGAACACGAATCGCATATGCCAATACCGCATTTCATTGTTCGTTCAAGAGAGAACTCAGCATCGACTTGTCTATCCTTGAGTTTCAGCATAACCCTGTAAAGCATCTGTTCAGGTCCGCACACATAGATCTTCCTGTACACGGACAGATCCATGCGATCCAGGAGATCGTGGGGGAAACCATGGAAACCGGCGCTGCCATCATCCGTCGCAAGGAACAGTCTGCTATCAGGAAAACGGTCTGCGAATATGATCTCATCACGGGTTTTCGCAGAGATTATGGCATCCGTCTCTGAATCTGCTATGGGAAGAAGCGATGCAATTCCGGAACCACCGCCTATTAGAAGTTTCCTGCCAGACTCGACCTGGAACCCGTTTCCATATGGACCACGTATGAAGAACTCATTTCCTGGCTGAAGTTCTATCATCGCCTGAGACGTCTTTCCATAAGCCTTCACGGTTATACCTTTCAGAGAACCTATGTATGAGAGAGACATCGGTATTTCACCGAGTCCAGGCAGCCATACCATCACAAACTGCCCTGCCGAAATCTTCTGATCCCATCTGAAGAACAAGGTTCTTACGTTCTTCGCCTCGTCTTTTACCCTTTCCACGGTGATTCTGTTCATCTTATCGCTACCCCCACCATATCGGATATTCTACCAAAGCCCTCGTCATCCATGAACGTGTTCATCTGCGATATAATATCCCTGAATATTCCTTTGCCCCTTGTGTAAAGTGCCGTGCCGATCTGCACGGCCGAAGCACCTGCCATTATATATTCAACTGCATCTTCAAAGCTGGCTATACCTCCAACGCCTATTATCTCCTTTCCAGTTTCCTTCTTGACTTCATACACATATCTTATGCCCACAGGCTTTATGGCCGGTCCGGATAGCCCACCGTAAATATTCGTCAGAACGGGTGATCTTGCCCTTATATCGATCTTCATGGACTTTACGGTATTTATGAGCACATACGCATCGGCTTTCTCTGCGGCCTTAGCAATATCAAGTATGTTTGATACGTTTGGGCTGAGCTTTGCGAACACTGGAATCTTCAACTTTGATTTAATTTCATCAACTATATCCTCAACTAGGTCAGGATCGGATCCGACCTCAAGGCCAAAACCTTTAACATGCGGACAGCTGAGATTGAGTTCGACCGCATCACAGCCATACTCCTGCATTTTCAATCCAAGGGATGTGAAGCCATCTGCATCCGATGCAAATATGCTTCCTATCACAGGCTTCCCCGCTCGTTTTGCTATTCTGATCTCTTCGGCAAAACTGTCTATACCGGGATTTGATAGGCCAACCGCATTGATCAGGCTATCTCCATATTCTACTATTATGGGAGTGGAATATCCATTTCTTTCCTCATTCCCGATGGATTTTGTGACTACGGCCGCGGCACCATTTTTCATCACATCTAGCATGGTGTATCCGTTTTCATCAAGTATACCCGATGCCAGCATGAGGGGGTTTTCAAGCCTAATGCCCGCTACAGAGGTGGATAGATCTGCCATCAAGAGGTTACGTTATACCAATATGTAAATGCTTTTCTGATACACTTCGAAGAGTAGAGAAATTCATGATATGATCGCGTATTCTGATAGCTATTTCAAAATCAAAATCAATTGAAGTTGAGACAAATATTTAGATATCAATATTTTAATAGAAAACTATATTTCCTGGGATGTAATATCGAGGATCGAAATATGCCTAAATTCTCACGATCTGCTGTATTGTCAATATTGCTGATACTTGCGGTTACGTTCACCATGAGGATGACAACGAACATGCTTATGACGTCTATCCCCGTACTGGCGAAGTTCACGCTGTTGGCATCCACATTCCTCACGGCGTTGCCTGTGGTGATGTACGCAGTGACAGGTCTGCTGGCAAACCTGTTCCTCAACGGTAGGATACGGGCCTCAAGAATAGCCATATCTATAGCGGCATCGCTTTTCGTTATGGCGCTTTCTCTTCCCCTGTTCTATTTGGCTCAGAATATATGGGAGGTTGCCGCGATAGCTGCTGTGGACGGACTATCAATGGGTCTCGTTCCGCCGCTGCTGCTCACGATGATATCGCTTGCATACGAGGATATAAGGGATAACGTTCTTGGCTTTTACACCTCCGCTCTCTCCATAAGCCTGATCGCAGGTACCTTCATGCAGGGATTTCTGCTCTCTTCGATATCGGTTTCAGTTCGTGATCTCTTTCTCTACTTCTTCCCGGTTCCCCTAATTTCGGCCTTCCTTATGCTGATACTTGCGGCGAAGATCAAGATCGATGATGGAGGCCAGAGGAGAAACATATCAACATCGACCATAATAAGGACGATACCCCGATTGTTCAGGAATCGCGGATTCAATTTCGGGTTCTATGGCAATCTGACCTATTCTTTTCCCTTTGTTATAATTATGACCTATGGCAGCCTCATAGCGAAATACTATTCCGGTCTATCGCCAGCCATGTTCTTCTATGCCCTGACATCGTTTTTCTTTGTATCCATGATTACGAGGCTCTCCATGTCATTCCGCCCACCTGAGAATCGCTACAGGCTCATGTTCGTGTCGCTGGCCTTCACCATAGCAGGCTTTGTTGCTCTGACACTGAGCCGCAATCCATACGAATTCGTAATCTCCATGATACTGCTCGGATTCCCGCACGGTTCCATCTATCCAATAGCGACAATGAGCGTGTCCTCATCGGTGCAGAAATCAGAAATATCTATAGCGTTTGCCACGTTCAACATAATATTCAACATACTTAATCTTGCACTCCCTGCTGCATTCGGCTACATAGCCCAGATAGCAACGATCCGCATTGCCATGCTAGTCATGATAGCACCTATGGCCTATATCTCCTATGAATCCATAAGAAACGGGATCGCCATAAGGAGACAGCGATCGGTGATCACGGCCGATTGATCCTTCAAAGCAAGATTCGTCGGGGTTCATATATGAACAGTTTTTTATAAGGTTTGTCTATCATTGTATATGAAAACATCTGACATCTCCGGCTTCTATAAACTGTCCGTGGATGAACGTCTCCAGTTGGTGAAGGAATTTTCTGATCTTACAGAAGAGGAGGTTTCCATTCTAAAGAAGAACGGATCGCTGCCCATTGAAAAGGCCGACAAGATCATTGAGAACGTTATAACAACCATAGAGCTGCCCATGGGGATAGCTGTAAACTTCAGAATAAATGATCGGGACTACCTGATTCCGATGGCGATAGAGGAGCCGTCAGTGGTTGCCGCTGCATCAAACGCCGCAAAGGTAGCGAGGAAGAAGGGTGGTTTCAAGGCCTTCGCTACTGATCCGTTGATGATTGGAGAAATACAGGTCTTAGATGTTCCGACGCCATACAGAGCAAAAATAGAACTGCTTGAGGAGAAGCAGAGGATCATAGAGATGGCAAACACAAGGAGCAGAACTCTGTCATCCATGAACGCTGGAGCAAAAGACATCGAGGTTGAGATCTTCGAGAATCCATACAGGATGATGATCGTTCATCTCATAGTCGATGTGAGGGATGCCATGGGTGCAAATGTGATAAATAGCATGTGCGAATTCATAGCACCTGAAATCGAAAGGATAACGGGCGGCCGCGTCAATTTGAGGATACTGAGCAATCTGACCAGAAACAGAATAGCGTACGCTTCTGCCGTTTTTTCAAAGGACATAATCGGAGAGGAAGCGGTCAACACCATAATAGATGCATATCACATGGCCGCCATTGATATATACAGGGCGGCTACCAACAACAAGGGAATAATGAATGGAGTGGACGCAGTCCTCATGGCAACCATGAACGACTGGAGATCCGCCGAGGCAAATGCGCATTCCTATGCAGCAGTCTACGGTTATGGACCGCTGGCAAGATATGAGAAGGACAAGAACGGTGACCTCGTTGGAACGATCGAGATCCCGATTGCGGTCGGCACGGTTGGAGGCACAACAAGAAGCATCGACAAGGCAAGGATAGCAATGAAGATCCTCGGGGTTAAGGATTCAAGGGAATTTGCTGGTGTACTTGCCGCTGTCGGTCTAGCTCAGAACTTTGCCGCATTGAGGGCACTTGCAACAGAGGGAATACAGAGAGGGCATATGGAACTGCATTCCAGAAACATTGCAATGTCCGTCGGAGCAGTTGGTGACGAGATCGATCGCGTCGTCGCCAGGATGCTTGAGGATAAGGACATATCCATGACGAATGCTAAAAAGATACTAGATGAGATGAGGAAAAAATAGATCATGTATTGCGCGCATACAAGTCAGAAGCGGCTAGAAAGCTTAAGGCCGCATCAGGCGATCCTCGATGGAGACCTCGCAAGGGAAATCGCATTGTTCCGACGATCTGACAGCATAATGTATAAATTTAGATAATCCCTATGGAAATTGATGAATGCACTTCTTCTTCTTGGAGCCCTCTCGTCTATTCTGATACTAATCATCCTGATACTGTATTTCGAACTCCAATCGCTCCGGAAGAAGCTCCTAGCAAAGGAATTCCAGATCCAGGAAACACTGCAAAGAGCTAGCTCCACGTTCAGCGAAGCCATGGCAATGAGAGAAGAAGCACAGAGGATGAAGGAGGATCTGGAACGACGGGTAGACGAAGCGCGGAGGGAATCCGTCCAGAAGAGCAAGGAGGTTGTAGCTGGAAAGGTCACGGAACAGCTAGCCCCGTTTTTTCCAAATTTCAAGTACAATCCAAGGGATGTAAGGTTCATAGGCACGCCAATAGATCTGGTTGTATTCAATGGGCTTGATTCCGGGAAGGTGGAATCAATAGTGTTCATGGAGATAAAGACTGGAAACTCGAGGATGACGGAGAGGGAAAGGAGCGTCAAGGAGGCCATAGATGCTTCGCGGGTATCGTTTGAGATATTGAGAATAGACTCAACCTTAGATCAGGTGGAATGAACTCTGCGATTTCGGATAGACCTCTGTCCGCAGTCGCATCCCTCAGAGCTTCAATGAGGCCTCATCCACCATCTCATTCCCCGATCTTTCTCCACCAATATGGGTACTGGTTCAATATCTCTAGATTTGGATAAACGGCGGCGATCTTATCTTTTAAAACTGCATGTTCTATTACAGCCTCGATATATTCTCCAGCCTTCATGTCATAATCCCTTACAAGTTCCTGGGGTATCTCCAGACCTATGTGGTCATAACCCCGACTGTCCTTGAAGGTCACCGTACGGCAGATGGCCTTCTCATCTATGCTGTGGGTCGGTAATTTTAGATGTGGATCGAACACCTTTACTAGATGTACGAGCAGATATTCATCACCGTTTCCGCGTAGATTGGCATAGCTCACAGTCTCCGCAGGTATTCTTACAATGATCTTGCCGTTTTCGTCCCTGAGCATTTCAACAAATCGTTCAGGCATCGATAATAAAATTTGTGGCATTATAAAAAGTTAACTGTAAATTTTTTACGATTTTTTTCGGTTCAATCGAATCCTTGTATAGCAATAATGGCATTTTATATTCAGAAGACAGATGTCAATTTTGATCGAACCGCATGATACCTTATGTTGAACGTCTTGAAAAATGGCTCTTGCATTTTCCTGGTGAGCTAGTTCTCAGCTGAATCTTCGGATCTTCCTTCCATCGAAGATACCCATGAATTTCCGTACATACTCACAAACCATACATCGCTATAACCACAGGCGTCTATTCGGATCGCGCCTATACTATTGGGAGATATCTGTGCATCTCTTGCCCGAAGAAGGAGAATTACTGCTTTCCGCAAACCCCTAACTTCTCCTTAAATATTGTTCGAAATCACTCATGGCCCTCTAGATCTGCAGGCGATATAGTGTTGATGAGATTTCTGACATGCTTCAGGCCAAGATATTTCCTGACATATGGTGAGGAATCTGTATATTTGTACGTGGTCATGAAATCGCTGTCAAGAGAAGCCCTCAGCATCTCAAGCCTTTCATTGAATACCTTTCCAAGCTTTAGAGCCATCTTTGCATCGATCTCTGGTCTAAGAAATATCTGTATTGGATTTGTCCTGTATGTCTGGCCCCTTACATAAACTCCATCTGCATCAAAAAAATCGCGAACTGGATAAAGTCCGGCCCTCCCATCCCATCTTCCACTGTCGATGGTCCTGACGAACAGTGGATTATTCATTATTCTGGAATACATCCACTCATTCACAAGAAAGCGCTCAACCCTATAGGTCCTTCCATCGTATTCTTTAGAATTGACGAGTAAGACCTCATTTTCTCCAGAATTCATTAGAAGGTCTTCATAGTGAAGATAGAATCCTGCATCGAAGTTACCTTCTCTGCGATGCGATCTGACGTAATCATCGAAACCTGCACCAGCCCTGTAATCGTTTGATTTTTTCAATGAATACGTAATACTTCTCTCATTGGTTCCTATCTTTCTTGCCCTGAAATCAATATTATCATTATTGCCCGTAATCCTGGAAAAATGGAATATGCCCACGTTCATGCCTGTATGGTGGAATATCCGCCTCTCAAATAACAGGGCTTCTTTAATTGTGTAAGAACTCAATATCATCCGTCTTGCAAAGTTCGAACCAGCTTCTGAGAATATGAAATTTGTTGGCAGTATGTATATCATCCTCTCTATGCCATTCCTCAGATCGTTTGCTAGAGCTATCTGATAGAGATCCTGAAGCCCAGAATTTTCAGAATTGAAATATCTCATCAATCTTTCAACCTTCCTTTTGGCGATATAGCCTATATAGAGATAAGGCGGATTTGTTATGTGAAAAGGTGGAAAATCGGATTCGATCTTGGGATAATTGGCAAGCGAGTCGTTTTTCCTTATATTTCTCGACGCAATATCTTCCGGTATACCATATTCTTTTGATCTTTTTACAGCTCTTTCTATCATTTCCTCCTGTATATCGAACATGAAGATGTGCTTCGAGAAGAATGGCACGCGGTCTTCATATGGTATATAGTTAAGGATGGGAAGGATAAGATTCCCCTCGCCACAGAACAGATCCATCCACGCATAATGATATAATTTATCAGATATCATCGGGTAAATGTATCTTTGAAATATATCCTCTGGTGTAAGGTGAACCCCGAGATCACGTCTTCTGTTGACATCTTCTTGATCACTTTTCATCTGGTGATCGGTTATGTCCATCACGTTATTATTAAATTTTCTTACTGAGCTAAGTCTTGCGGTGGAAGCATGAGTAAAATTACGAAGTACGTCGATGCGCCTGCGGCGTTGATGAATATGATCGTATCAGGATATGGGGTGCCAGGCTTCATTGATTTTACAGCCTGCTGATTCACGAGCAGCGTTATGTTATACGTCTGTGGAGCCGTAGTGGCATTTGTGATCTCCATATAGTTTCCAGTGGAGTTTATGTAGGTTATATTCTCCCACACATATGCGCTTCTGTTCAGTGGAGCTATGTCGTAAACGTACACAGGATCAGAGCTTGAATTCAATGTAAAATTCAGCGTTATCTTCTGCGTATACGGAGTCACAAAATATATGGAATAAGCCGAATTGTTGACTTTTTCAATATAATCTGGCTTTAGTTCAGGTTTGACGATCATTTTACCGGATACGCTGACAGAAGTGGATGAGGAAGAATGACCTGTGACTTCATAGGTCATAGCCGCAAATATTATTAAAACAGCTATGCTTATAGCAATGCTTGCCGTCTTTGAAAGCATACTCCTTAATTTAATATACATATAAAATGTTTTCCAATAATTAATTAACAAATAATTAATTGATTAAGTATTTATAAGAGTTTTCTATCCACAATTATGGTTCAGTACAAATGGGTTGCGCTCTCGAACACAACCATTGGAGTCCTTATGGCTTCGATTAACGGTACAATTCTTATGATCTCGCTGCCAGCCATATTCAGAGGTATAGACCTGAACCCATTCTTGCCTTCGTCATTCCAGTATCTCCTCTGGATCCTGATGGGATACATGGTTGTCACCGCTGTCCTTCTTGTTACGGTTGGCAGGCTTTCTGATATATATGGCAGAGTCAGATTGTTCAATTTCGGTTTTGCCATATTCACTGCGGGTTCCATACTGCTGTTCCTTACTCCAGGTCATGGAACAACGGCTGCCCTGTATCTCATCGTCTTCAGAATGATACAGGCTATCGGTGCATCTTTCCTCTTTGCGAATTCAGCGGCGATAATAACAGACGCATTTCCATCAAATGAGAGGGGTAAGGCTATGGGCATAAACCAGATCGCAGCCCTGGCCGGATCGCTGATAGGTCTGATCGTGGGTGGAATACTGGCCACGATAAACTGGCGCTACGTCTTTCTCGTCAGCGTTCCTGTAGGTGCACTAGGTACAATATGGTCCTATCTGAAGCTCAAGGATCAGTCCGTCAGGAGAAAAGATGAAAAGATCGATCTGCCAGGTAACGTCACCTTTGCAGCTGGATTGACGCTTATATTAATAGGCATAACCTATGGTCTGATGCCATACGGATCATCAAGCATGGGATGGGCAAATCCATGGGTCATGGCATCCATGATATCTGGGGCCGCCATGCTCATAGCTTTTCCGTTCATCGAACTTCATGTGGATCAGCCAATGTTTGACATGCATCTGTTCAAATACAGGGGCTTTACGTTCGGTAATTTCGCCGGATTCTTTCAGTCCATGGGAATGGGTGGGGTCATGTTCATGGTCATCATACTGCTGCAGGGCATATGGCTGCCTCTCCATGGATATTCCTATTCATCCGTCCCATTCTGGGCAGGAATATACACAATACCCATGATGGCAGGCTTCGTAATATTTGGTCCGATAAGCGGTGCCCTATCGGATAGAATAGGCGCCAGGTTCCTGACAACCCTAGGAATGATCGTCGGTGCCGTGGCATTCATACTTCTTACATTATTCCCGTACAACTTCAGCTATCCGCCATTCGCCGCTACGCTGTTCATGATGGGCTCAGGCATGGGACTATTTGGAGCTCCAAACATCACTGCAGTGATGAATTCTCTTCCCCCTCACTACCGTGGCACAGGGTCAGGTATGAGATCTACGCTGCAAAATACTGGACAGACTGCCAGTATGGGTATATTCTTCACAATAGTACTCATCACTCTCACATCGTATCTCTCATCATCATTCAACACGGCTTTGGCTGCTGCTGGAGCATCTATTCTCATCCCTGTATTCGACAAGATACCTGCCACTTCAGCACTGTTCTCAGCGTTCCTTGGATATAACCCAATGGCGACCATACTCGGTCTTCTACCATCTTCATTTTCTTCACTCATAAGCCCGACATCACTTTCGATCCTTGAAGGTACGCATTGGTTCCCCCTGGCGCTTGCTCCAGCATTCATGAAGGCTCTGCATGCCTCGTTCTATGCTGGTGCAGGAATTCTTGTGATAGCTGCTCTACTGTCCGCATTCAGAGGAAAGAGATTCATCTATGGCGAAGACACAGAATTTAAGGAGAAGATCCAAGAAAAGACTGAAACCAAGGTATCAGCGCAGGTTGAAGTAATGAGGGATGGAAAGAAATGATGGAAGAGGATTGCGAGACACTGATGGATATCTGGCATCATTTTGCCAGAGTTTATATACTTGGAAAGAAAAGAATGGAGGATAGTCTCCAGATCATGCAGTTGAAGCCTATAGAGGTACGAATACTCCACCACCTTTCGGAGGAAAACTCAAATGTGAACAGGCTTGCAGAGATGAACTTTGTAACTCCAGCATGGATAACTGGCGTGCTTGACGATCTTGAAAGCAAAGGTTTCATAGAAAGATCCAGGAACCCAGCAGACAGGAGGGTAGTGAACGTGGAAATCACAGAAAGGGGAAGGCAGGTTCTAACTGAGAGTCATCGCATATACATCAATTTTATCAGGGAATCGATCAGTTCTTTCAGCAGGGAAGAGATAGACGAGTTCACCAGGCTTCTGAAGAAGATCGAAGAGAGCCTTGGTGAGCTGCCCCTCAGCTGAGGCTTCGGATCTTCCTGATTCAACTATCAAACTCGATCCCCATACTGCCAGATCGCAGTCTCCCGTCATTGGAAACTTTCTTTCGGATCACGTCTGGAAGAATGGTTACGGAGGTTGCGATCTCCACAGGCGTCTATTCGGATCTCATCGATCCTACCCAGTTATCATCCACTTGGTTTTCATGGATGATACAAAAAAATATGGGAAGACGATCTATAAATATTTCCATTGAAGGAAGTCCGTGTGTCTCTTGTACGAAGAGAGAGTGTTACTCCTTCCCTCAAACTCCTAACTTCTCTTTAAAAGATATTCAGATATGGGCTTAAGCTTCAAAAGTCTTATCGCAGCAGTATTGATATTTATAAGTGCTGGCAGACTCGTTTTTCGCCTAATACTTCGATATTTGATATCAGATCAGTTCACAGATAATCGTACTTGCTGTCTTCCTCGTCCACATCATCCTCGTAATCTACCTTCTGCACTGTAACTTTATTTTCCTCTCCATTCTTCAATGATGAGACGAAGCCACCAGTAAGCGAAAAGGCTATGAGTATGGCAATTGAAGAAGGTACAATTATGAAAAAGGTGTAGATGACACCGGCATATGAATACAGGTATGTGGCAAAGTTTGAAATTGATACTACACCGCTGGTAGAGAGCGGCAGGACTCCATAACCCACGTATTTCTCGGCGATTCCCAGAGCACCGGTTCTGAACGGGTAGAGCAGCACTGCGATTATCACAAAAAGTCCGGAGACGGCGAGAGAACTGATGAAGCCGTTTCTCATGTTTCCAGATTTTCTTCCTCCCAGATAACCAGCTAGGGCGGGTCCAGTCACAGGTAGCCACCAGAGTATGACGGAAAAGAGTAGCATGTAGGCGAAACCAGAATAGAGTGAATACACATTTTTCTCATTCGATACCTCTTCCTTTACACCAGCCATGGAATATGCCATTGTCTGACAAAAACAAAAATAGTATTTTAGCTTATCTATGAGCAAGCATTAAGATCCAAATTTCTCAGATCTGCCAGCGAGTTGCATCAATATGTCCATGACATTGTAGCTTGTTATACGCAATGCTCCAAAACTTGAGGAGAATTCGTCGAAAAACTGAACACCGTCATTCATAACACCTTCCGTGTAGAAAACGATAGGAACTGGATCACCTGAATGATCCCTGAATGAGCACGGCGTGCTGTGGTCGCCTGTTATGCATAATACGGTTCTTTCACCTATGGTTCTCAATGGTTCAAGACCTTTATCTATTTCTTCGATTACCTCTCTTTTGAGCAGATAATTCCCATCATGGCCGGCAACGTCCGTCGCCTTTATGTTCACAAGAATGAAGTCATGGCTTTCTGTCAGCTGAACGGCCTTTTCGATTTTCCCTCTATAGTTTGATCCAACGGTTCCTGTGGCACCTGGAACGTCGAAGACATCCATCCTGAGAAGACTGCACAGGCCCTTTAGCCATGGGCTTCCGACGACGCAGGCACCTCTCATATGGTTCTTCTCCAGGAACGACGGGATATCAGGCACTTTGCCTGGGCTTCTGATCAGGAGTTCGTTACCGGGCAGCTTGCCATTCTTTGCCCTTTCTCTGTTGACCTCATGATTGGACAGCACCTCCCTCGCTCGATCGAGATAGGCATTGATGACCTCTGCTGTGCGATCTGCAGACGGATCCAGCGATCTTATGCGTTCAGGTGGCAAACCTTCCTTATGCGGATCTGAATCTGTGATCCTGTCAGATAAATCTGGGCCAGACACCACCAGTGCAGCTCGATGTTCAACTCCGCTCTTTACCCTGAATTTATAGTCGCCCATATCGATGCTAATAGCGGATGCTAGTGCATCATTGCCCCTGTTCTCCCTTCCTGCCCTCCTGTCTGTGATCTTTCCGTTTATGTTTGTGGCAAAATTTGCTCTGAAGGCCAGATCACCGGGATTTATATTCATACCAAGCCCCAGAGCCTCAAATGGGCCTCTGCCCGGGTAGTATATCTTTGGATCATAACCGAGAAGTGACATGTGCGAGGTATCGGAACCGCATCTGATGCCAGGGGATATTGGATGCATTATTCCATTTATTCCGTGGGAAGCTATCCAGTTCAGGTTGGGCCTGAAAGCCGCCTGAAGCGGTGTTCTATTCTTCAGTTCATATCCAGGTCTGTCACCAAGGCCGTCGAGGACTATAAGTATGATGCTCTTCATCGTTTCATCGATTTACCTCCTGAATATAAAGGATCAGTGGCGGCTGATAAAATAGTGGAATATATATAAGTAAATTTATATTTGATGATTAAAATTATGATTATATCTCTAACGCATGCAAAATGTTTATAAACTGAGAGATGTATGCCTCATCTTCAGATCAATCCTCTGGTGGCATAGGCCTCCTGTGCAGCAGTATATGAGTATGGTTTGAACCTGTCCAGTATGGGCAGATCCTCGTACGATACCTGATCCATCACATTGAGATATTTGAGTATTCCTTGAACTGCTATATCGCCGTCCCTGACAGCACTTATGAGATCACGATTTGGGTTCGTGGAATCTCCACCCGAGAATACGCCCTCGATAGAGGTCATCCCATTCTGGTCGATGATGGGCTCGCCATGCGGATTCAGCCTCAGTTTCTTAA
Organism: Thermoplasma sp. Kam2015; assembly: GCF_003205235.1. NCBI lineage: Archaea > Methanobacteriati > Thermoplasmatota > Thermoplasmata > Thermoplasmatales > Thermoplasmataceae > Thermoplasma > Thermoplasma sp. Kam2015. The sequence continues at coordinate 76,407 of NZ_QJSM01000018.1, forward strand.
CGTAATCACCTAGGAAGGAATAATCAGTTTCCTGACCCGTGGCCTCGATGACCATATCCACGTTTATTGTGTATACTTTATCCTTTATTGGTACAGGTTTTGCCCTTCCCTTTCCCTCCTTGACCATCTCATTCTTCCAGTATTTCATTGCAACTACTCTGCCGTTTTCTTTCACATATTCGAATGGAGTCACTTCCCACACATATTCAACGTTCTCCTCCTCTGCCTCCTCCATCTCCTCATCCGCATTCATGCTCGGATAACCTGGCCTGTCAACATCTCTCCTTCTGTACATTATGTATACATGCTTGGCGCCGAGCCGGAGTGAAGTTCTGGCTGAGTCGTTGGCTGTGAAACCTCCGCCGATGACTGCTACCGTATCTCCTACATCTATCCTTTCGCCGAAACTTGCCCTCTCGAGGAACTCTGTGGCATGCATCACATTCGGTGCATCGCTGCCTGGCGTACCGGTCATCCTGGGTTTATGATTCCCAACACCTAGAAATACGGCATCATAACTCTTTATTATCTGATCGAATGATATGTCTCTTCCCACCTTGGTATTCAGTTTGACATCCACGCCTCTGGATATTATGTACCCGATCTCCTTATCCAGGATGCTTTGCGGTAGCCTGTATCTTGGTATGCCAGTCTTCATGAACCCTCCAAGGGCAGGTCTCTCCTCGAACACTGTGACTTTGACACCTTGGAGGCTCAGATAATAGGCCACGGTCAAGCCTGCCGGGCCTCCTCCAATCACTGCCACCTTCTTTCCTATGAACTTTCTCTTCTGTGGTCTGAGAATCTCTCCATAGTCATCAAACTTGTCTGCAGCATAACGCTTCAGGTGCCTTATGGCTATCGGGCCCCCGCCATCGTACATGACGCACACATCTTCGCACATATGCGTGCATACCCTGCCTATTATGGCCGGAAAGGGAAGGGTTTCCATGATGATCCTCACAGTCTGAGCCGGATCTCCAGCTGCCGTACTCCTTATGTAGCCAGATATGTCCAGACTGGCGGGGCATGCTGCAGAACACATATTACAGCCTAAGCATCTGCTTGCCTCGGCAATTGCCTCCTCATCGGTATAATTATCCAGCGGTTCCAAATCAAACGTCTTAGCCCTTTCCCCAGGTTCAGCCTTTTTTATCCGGACTCTTTCAAAACTAAGCATGGGATCACACCTTTGCTATCTTAAATTGACTAATAAACATTCTTTAGTTTTCAGCCTGAAATTGAAACATCCAGCAATTAAAGAGTTTCTTCCATACATGCGGAAAGCCTCATATATGGGGAATCACCAGCATAGCGAAGAACAGATTGAAGAGCACAATTATGCTCAATGCTATGTAAAGCCTATTCTTGGTCAGGAGGAAGGATATTAAAGCAATGATCACGCTGGTGATTGGCGTGAAGACAAGAACCCACAGGCCGGTGGCTATGAAGAAAATGCCGTCAAGATGGATCAGGCCCTCAGGTATTAGACCCAGATATATGTATTTTGAATTCACCTTTAGCTCTGGGTTGTAGCTTGCTATCTGGGCAAGGGTGAATCCAGATCCACCATTCTTTATGAAGATCAACAGCACACCAAAAATAATGAAGAACATGCTTATGGATACACCGACTCTAAGCGCATAACTTATAGCAAGATCACGATCAAAACGCATCAGGCCTCACCCTTCTCCTCTATCTTCCTCATTACATGGTACATAATCACGATGGCAATTATGGAGATCACCGTAGATATTGCAAACTGCACATATGGAGATATCAAAATCACCCTTATTATATAGAAGCCCTTGAGAACCATCTGTATGCCGAGAAACATCAATATTGCAAAGAATATCCATCTGATGCTTCTGTTTGTTATCCTGACAAGGATCTTGGCACCAAGAAAGGCTCCTATCAGTACCCCGATCGCCGTCGCTGCGGCTATGAAAGGCTGTATATATCCGGCATACCAGTAAATTGAGCTGCCAGTTGCAGCTGTTATGCCTATCATAAAGTTGCTTGAAGTGGTCGTAACCTTCATGGGTAGATTTATGGCCCAGTCCATCCCAAGAACCTTCAGAGCGCCACTGCCTATGCCCAGAAGACCAGAGATCATGCCGGCAAAGAACATTATGATCTCACCCAGCCACCATCTCACTCCTGAGTATTCAACATTCTTGTGCAATCTTGCATCATAATATGATCCAGAGAGCTGAAAGACTCTAGTTGTCCAGTCAGGCTTCAGCATCTTGGGTATTTCATATTTCCCACGCTGGATCGTGGGGACAAGAGATCCAAGAAGAACAAATCCGAAGATGACGTAGATCAACCAGGAGAGATGATGATCGTAGATGAACACGGCTGTTAGCGATCCGACTATTGCACCCGTCGTCGTTGCAACCTCCAGTCCGACGCCGAGCCTTATATTGGCTATCTTCTCCTTGGCATAGGCGCTAGCAGAACCCGCGCTTGTGGCTATGGTGGAAATGAGGCTTGCGCCTGTCGCATAAATTATGGGTATGCCGTAAAACAGAGTCAGAACCGGAACGAGAACGGTACCGCCTCCGAGACCGGTGAGAGATCCTATTAGACCGGCGATGAAGGCACCGGCAACTATTGACAGAAATCTGATTATGATCTCAATGAGCGTTAACATTCTCTGCGATATCACCTTTTTTTATAAATTATTTCTCGTTATCTGGTAGTCATTAGAACAGAATCGTTAAAATTTTTCTCTATTCTGGCAGAAATACGACACAAAATGTTAATTAACTTTACAAGATAGGGAAGTATGGAAAGGGATGAAGCCATCTCCAAGATAACCGATGATCTTAAAAAGCGTTATTCAGATCTGAAATTCATAGGCGCAGATTCGCTGAAACATGACGATACGCTAAAGGAATATTCGATCATAGTTAAATACAAGGTCAGGAATGAGGATAGGGCTACGGTCTATTATTTTGACGAGTCCGGAAAAATCCTAAGGCATTTTAACCTCTAATATCCCAATACGACAGCGCATCGATAACTATCATCTTAATTTGAAAGCTACATCCGATCCTTAACAAGTTTATCCGGATATCAATAAATGCGAATAAATAGAAATTATTATTTTTTAATATCTAATAATACTTTATAATAACAAGCAGAACATACTGCTTATATTTAGTCATTTAGTCTGATAATTATGAAATCTTCGCTGTTGATCATATTGATTGTTGGAATCTTGCTTATGATCCCTGCCACCGCACTGGCATCATCCGGAGCAAGCTCAATATCTGTATCACCCTCCACGGTCTCTATCCCTGCAGGATCATCATCAACCATAAGTTATTCCGTCAAACTTGTATCTGGATCAACATGGGGCACCAGCATATCCGCCACAGCCCCTTCGGGCATAACTGTGACCTTTAGCGACAGCAGCGGTGATCCACCATTTTCCGGTACCGCTACGATCATAGTGGGCAAGACTGTATCTCCCGGAACATACACGATCCAGCTGAGCGCAAGTGGGGACGATCCATCCACATCGCCAACGACTGTCACTGTGGATGTGACTAATGCGACTGTTTCTCCTCCATCTCCTCCACCTGTCACCCCTGCGGTTCATGTTAATTATGTGCCGTTCGTCATTGGTGGTCTCTCCATTGGTCTCTTCATAGTGTTCATTGTGCTCTTTTCTGTTTTCTTCTCGGGCTATGCTCCGATAGTCAGGTCTGCATCATTCATCATAACGGCGGCTCTTGCGCTGTATCTAATAATCTTTGATCGAATACTCTTCACGGCAGCCTACTATCACTGGCTCGGCCTTGTCGTGTATCTTGTGCTTTCTGTTGCGATGTTTCTCATGTCTCTGTTTGGTTCGACGAGCATGCGGCGTCTCTCCCTCTACGCGCTGGCCGGAGGAAATACTCTGTTGGGACTATTGATGATATCGGATGCTGTTGCCGGACTTCCCGTTTCCTCACTTGCTGGCGTGACGAAGAACGTCGGCTGGAATTACCTCTTCGGGTTCGGCACCACCTCTATTTCGACCATATCCATATCACTTGCCTTCACCCTCCTGTTGATATTCACCGGTATCTACGCTGGATCGTCACTTGCGTCGGCTAGATCTGGGAAAAGATGATGTCTATAATCTCTTTATCGATCTGCATACGATTCTCCGATGCTCGGCTGTAGCGTTCGATTTTCGCTAAAAAAGCAGCGGTCATCGATATGGCAAAATTAAAATGGAGGGATCTTTTAGATTCAAGATGGATTTCAAGGATTTTGGAAAGACCGGGGAAAAGGTTTCGAGGATCGGCATAGGCACGTATTACGATGTTAAATGGATGTTCCTCGCCAGGCTTGGAAGAAGGCCTGGTTCGGAGATGAAGATCCGGGCAATCAGAACTGCGGTGGAGAGTGGCGTGACGCTCATCGATACTGCCGAGGTATACGGAAGTGAAGATCTGATCGCAAAGGCAGTAGATGGTGTGCCCCGTGAAAATCTATTCATGGCCACGAAGGTGTGGATAACTCATCTTTCCTATGATGCTACAATAAAGGCCTGTAGGCGCAGCCTTGAACGTCTAAATACAAAATACATCGATCTCTATCAAATACACTTCCCGTCCCCAATCGGAGATATCGGCGGTACATTGAAGGCTATGGAGAAGCTTGTTGACGACGGTCTGATTAGATATATCGGCGTTAGCAATTTCAATCTTGACCAGCTAAAGCGTGCAATGGAACTCATGAACAGATACGAAATAGTGAGCAATCAGGTACATTACAGTCTGAGGCACAGGGGCCCTGAAAAGGATATGATAAGGTTTGCAGATCAGAACGGCTTGGCAATACTCGCTTGGTACCCTCTAGAGCATGGCGATCTCGTTAAGGACGAGGCCTATCCCGAGGTTTTTCTCAGAGAACTGCGTACCAGATACCCTGATGTTAAAGCCTCACAGATAGCCCTTAGCTATCTGATGGATGCAAACAGATACGTGTTTCCAATACCGAGGGCATCAAATCCAGATCATGTGAGAGAAAATATAGCAAGCGTCAATTACAGATTGTCCGAGGATGACATAAGAATTCTCAGAGAGTATTTCAGCTGACAGCAGAAAATAAGGTCAGCGCGTCTAGGCTTAGCTCTGATAGATGTAAAAGATCGATATAAAAGATTTTACAAAGACAGAAGCAAGAAAGCTCCGACCTTCAGGGAGGAGATGAATTGGGAAAGACATAATAATCTGGAAGGAAATACTATGTTTGTGGAAAGTCCTGTGAATAAGTACTTCATGTAAGGCATGCAGGATACTCCCACAATAAAACCAGTTAAAAGCTGGTTTGGAATGCCTCCGCAATCCGTCCTCCAGCACTGCGGATAAAGGCATATCCAGATTGCACGCAGACAGGGGTGCGTGCAAAGGGATCACTGATACCCCCCAGAGGGGCAACGTTTGGGACAGGAACGACCCCAAAACTCAAGAATGGAAGTTCTGCAAAACGCTCCCAGACCGCGAGGGATGATGGAGTAACAGGAAGCAAAAGCAGAACCTCCGTCGCTTTAGCGGGGAGAGTATGTCGGGGTTCATTTCCTTTTGAACATTCCAGGTCCGATTGGTATGCTGTCTGGCCTCAACGAGTTTATCACTATTGCAAAGCTTGTGTATGCAGCGAAAGCGGCGGCCAGTATACCGAAATATCCACCGGCGTGTGTCAGCGCCATGGAGGAATAGATTGATCCCGTCCCAAGAGTGAAGAACGCCATAAAAAGGAAGAGGAATGTGAGGTTGAGAGTCAGAGAGGCCATCATTGCCCCAACCCACATATAGAGTGTGAATATGCCCCATAGTATCAGTGCCCAGCCTACTGCGACAGAAGGAAGGGACGGGACGAGATGCAAATCAACCATGATGATCATGATTGAATAGAACATCCAGAAGGATCCGTAGCTTGTGAACGCGGTGAATCCGAATGTATTGCCTCTCCTCATCTCCCAGGAACCCGTTATGAGTTGCGCAAGTCCGCCATAAGCGATGGCCAGTGGTACAACGACGCCAACGCCATCCGATCCTATGAAGCCGGCGTTTATGAAGCTCAGCAGAAAGGTCGTGAAGGCAAATCCAGCCAGACCAAGTGGAGCCGGATCAGCACTCATAACCTTTTCTAATGTGTTCTCCGTCACCTCAATCACCCATGGCCTCTCCCTTGAAGCTCTCTATGGCGCTTCTGATCTCGTCAACCGATGAGGAATCTTCCAGAGTGGTGAGATCGCCCGGTATCTGATTGAGCGCAACCGCCTTAACCACCCTCCTCATGATCTTACCACTTCTTGTCTTCGGTAGCAGCTTTACGAGTCTTATCTCATCCGGAACATATATCGGGCCAAGGTCTGCCCTGATCCTCTTGCGTATCTCGGTGATAAGCTCATGCTTATCTGCATTGGCATTTCTAGGTACCACAAATGCGGATATTGCCTCGCCTTTAACGGGATCAGGTTTTCCAAAAACAGCGGCTTCCACAGCCAGCCCAGTGGCAACGATCGCATCCTCGATCTCAATGGTACCAAGGCGATGCCCGGACACATTCATGACCTCATCTGATCTTCCAAGAAGCCAGTAATAGCCGTCTTCATCTTTAACAGCATAGTCTCCACAGTAGTAGTATCCTGGGAATTTTGAGAAGTAAGTTTTCACATATCGATCATCATCGTTGTTCACGGTCATAAGCATGCCTGGCCATGGCCTTCGAAACACGATATAACCCTTCTCGCCAGGCCTGGTTTCACCACCGTTATCGTCAAGTATGGCAGGGTCAACGCCCGGCAATGGGAATGTGGCAGATCCTGGTTTGAGCGGAGGAAGGCCCAGGCCCTTCTGCGGTGCTATCATGAAGCCACCTGTTTCCGTCTGCCAGTATGTATCAATTATGGGACATCTTGAGTTACCTATGACATCATAGTACCATTTCCATGCAGCCGGATTTATCGGTTCTCCTACTGTTCCAAGTACCTTGAGCGTGCTGAGATCGTGTTTCTGCGGATACTTCTCTCCAAATTTCATAAGGGTACGTATGGCTGTAGGTGAGGTGTAGAGTATGTTGACCCTGTACTTTTCTATGATCTCCCAGAGCCGATCCGGCTCAGGATAGGTTATTGAACCTTCATACATGATGCTTGTCAATCCCAGCATGAGGGGCGCGAATACTATGTAGCTGTGTCCGGTTATCCATCCAATATCCGCTGCACACCACCATCTGTCGTCTTCGTCCGGATCGAATGCCCACTTCAGTGTACTCGTGACCCATACTGAATAGCCTCCGGTGCTGTGTACAGCTCCTTTGGGTTTACCAGTCGTTCCAGAGGTATAAAGTATAAAGAGAGGATCGTTGGCGTCCATATGTTCAGGTTCGACATAGGTATGCGAATCTCCGACAATCTCATGATACCATATGTCCCTGTCCTCCGTCATATTGATTTCATTCTTCGCATGCTTTATGACGATCACGTTTCTTACCGTGGACGTCATCTCAAGCGCTTCGTCGGCTATCTTCTTCAGCTCAACTATCTTTCCATTCCTGAATCCGCCGTCTGCGGTTATGAGCAGGACAGCCTTAGAGTCATTTATTCTCTCCGCGAGTGCTCCTGCACCGAATCCGGCAAATACGAATGAAAATACTGCCCCTATCCTAGCGGCAGCAAGCATTGCCACCGGGGCTTCTATGATCATTGGGAGATACAGGACTATTCTGTCTCCCTTTTTTATCCCCAGGTTGAGCAGCGCTTTGGCAAGATTATTGACTCTGCGGTAGAGGCCGTCGTATGTAACGATCTTTTCTTCTCCATTCTCTCCAATCCATATATAGGCCGCTTTATTCCTCCTGTGTCTTTCCAAATGTCGGTCCACTGCGTTATAGGATACATTCAGTTTGCCTCCAACGAACCACCTGTAAAATGGTTTTTTAGAATCATCAAGAACCTTACTCCATCTAGTGTACCAAGTGAGAATTTCAGCTTGTTTTGACCAGAAGTTTTCTGGATCCTCAAGCGATTTTCTGTATATTTCAGCATACGCGTTCATTCCTGGATTGTACACCTCATCCATTGGTAATGTCCCCTTTTGGCTTTCCATATGTTAGCATATGTTAACTATATTTATAGCTTTTGAAAAGCAATAATATTTTTCTAGAATAAATATATTATAGGTAATTCATATAATATAATTTATGGAAAAGTTAGGAGTTTGAGGGAAGCAGTAAAACTCTTTCTTTGGACAAGAGATGCACGAATTTCCCTCAATAGAAACTATGTATATCAGATTCGCATGAATAGATTATCCACACATGAGATAGCAGGGCACTCTCTCGAAGAGTAATAGGGCTAAGTTAGACAACGAAGCAGATCGGTTTCAGCGGCATGTTCTCCGTAAGGAGAAGGGATACATGCCTCAGTCCATATGCCGAAACCGGGCTGTGGATCGATGCCCGAACGGAATGATGAATAACCTCCTCCCTCTTGCAAAGGAACGCCAGTCGGCCGATCGCTGCGGTTCAACGAAACCTCATCTGCGGGTGGAGGGGAGACTAGCAACAAGCTCAGAAACTTTAGCGATGATTAGCTGACAAAAAAATTCTTTGGTTCATGCTGTTCGGCAATAATGATTTTTAACTTGTTCCTAATAAGGGAGGGATATAATGACACATACAGGATTGAGATCATTCCGATCAGAAATCTCCAGGAACGTCTACGACGAAGCCTGGCTTACCGTCTTGGCCGGAAAAAACCATCGAAGGGTTCACTTGATACGCGACGGCAGGCGGATCGTAGTTATCGATTTCAATAATGAAGATTTTGATGTATGGAGATATATATCTGACTCAGTGAGCAGAGTAGGATATATTTCGGCCGTTCTGAGATCCATGACTGAAGAGGTCCATCCCAAGAAGAAGGAGCCATTCATGGAGGTAAGAGGATTCCTGATCTATAAGAAAGATTCAAAGATATACTGGGAGATGATCTCAGCGCAGGACATGATGGATGCAATGCAGCACGATGCGGTTACAGGAAAGAAGATAAAGGCGGATCCTCTGGATATATACTGCGGTGCCGATGGTGAGTGTCTTGACTATCTTGGAAGATCAATAGTATTTGTAAAAAAGCCAAGCACAGTGTACAAATAACACATCTATATATTTTCATGAACGATACGACTGGATCGACGATACGTTGTCAAGGCAGAATGCGCTCTGGATGCGAATAGACGTTGAATCTGTCGTTTCTGAGGAAGCAGATCAGTGTTATTCCCATTGACTCTGCAACCTGAACGGCAAGGCTTGATGGCGCCGACACGGATGCAACTATCGGAAAGCCTGCTATAAAAGCCTTCTCAACGATCTCAAAGCCAGCTCTACCAGAAACCATCAGGATGCCGGCGTCCATATCCACGTTTTCTATCATTGTATACCCGATTACCTTATCAACTGCGTTATGGCGCCCTATGTCCTCGCAGGCGATCTTCAGATATCCATCGGTATCGAAGAGTGCAGCGGCATGAACGCCGCCAGTGGTCATGAACAAGCTCTGCGCATATGCCATTTTTGCTGGAAGAGACAGGATGGTATGCAGATCTATCCGCGCGTCATCTCTTATCTTTCCATGTCGCATCAGCAGATCGGCTATGGTTGAACGCCCGCAAACACCACATGCCGAATTTATGAATCTGGTCTGCACTCTGAAGCTGATTTTCCCACTTAATCTTACTGTAACGTGATTGCGTCTGGATACCCCATCGTATTCTATCCCGTCTATTCCATCGATATCGGCTGGGCCTGAGAGGAAACCCTCAGAATAGAGGAATCCAGCTGCCAGATAGTTGTCCATGATAGGTGTACGCATTATCACCCCGACTCTTTCTGAATCACCGTTCAGTTCCTCAATATCAATGGCCAGAGGTTCTTCGACTGCTATGTCATCCATGGTCTTGATGAAACCCGTCTCCTGCCTGAAAGTAATTATTTCCCGCCGCGTCTTTCCAGAGGTGTGTTCACTCACCTCCATGCGTATCACCGCCCTTTCCCAGCGAACCTATTATGGAGAGAACAGTGCGAAGACCAGCCGCAACATCTGGATCTTTGATCATCGAATTGATCTTGATCAGGCTCAGGCTTCCACGATCTCTCTGCTCATGCGAGTGGTTGATTGCATAAGATATCCCCCTGGTTACGGTCTCAAGGATCGAGGGATCCAATGAACTCAGAAGGGAATATATCAGCAGAAGATTCGTTATGAACCTTCTATTTCGCTCCTCTGACGCCTGCTTAGATAATATGGCTATTATATCGTTCCTCTTCTCAGAAAGAGCCCTCATCATATCCAGAATTCCAGAAGTCTTGAGGCTCTTGATCAGATCGCCAACGTCTTCCAGCCATTCTTCAATTTCCGATCCATCCGTCATTCTTTGAATATCAATCTCTTCTATCTTCTTAGCCATATCAATCGCCTGTCAGTTTGACATAATCGCCTCTTTGCCACTTCATTTCAACCATGACCCCGATCTGTGGATGTAGCTTACCAAATCTGGGATTCGTCCGGGGCATCGGGCTCATACCATGACCGTCCTCCAGTTTCTCCATCCTCACTGGTAATTCCTTGTATGCCGGTGTATGGGCAGCTGGATCCATCAATCTGCTTGTTAGGTTATTAACAGCAGACTCTCCACTTGAATTCATCGGTATGTACAGTTCCTTACCGGTAACCCTATTTGTCACGAGAACCCTCACCTTTATGCTGCCCCATCTGGATGTTATCCTTACAAGATCGCCATCCCTCAATCCATGTTCATTAGCCAGCTCCGGAGAGACTTCTACAAATGTGTTTGGTACCTTTTCCCTCAATCCAGCTGACCTGTAGGTTTCGTTCCCCTCATGGAAATGTTCCAGTATTCTGCCGTTGTTCAGATGGAGATCAAACTCTTCGTCAACAGAAATGGGCGGTGTATAACTTAGTGGATAGAATCTTGCCTTTCCATCAGGAAAATTGAACGTTTCGGTGTACAGCAGAGGGGTATCCTTCCCATCTTCTGATACGGGCCACTGCAGGCTCCTGAATCCTTCGAGCCTATCATAAGAGACGCCAGAGAATATTGGCGCAAGTTCAGAAGCTTCCTGCATTATCTCAGAGGGATTGCGATAATTCCATCCAGCCCCCAATCTGTTCGCAATATCCTGTATTATCTCCCAGTCTGGTCTGGAGTTTCCCAGCGGATCGAAGACCCTGTATATTCTCTGTATCCTGCGTTCTGTGTTGACAAAGGTACCCTCCTTCTCAAGGCTAGCGGCTGCAGGCAGAACAACATCGGCGTACTTTGCCGTCTCAGACATGAACATATCCTCAACAACCAGGAAATCCAATTTCTCAAGCTGTTTTCTTATGTAATCAGAGTCGGATCCTGTTTCCGCAAGCTCTTCTCCTATCACATACATGGCCTTTATTCTGTCGCTGTCTATGCCCTCAAGGCATGTATTGTTGTCCAGGCCTGGTTTATTCGGTATTTTGCATCCCCAGCGCTCCTCGAATTTCCTCCTTGCGTTATCATCAGAGACGTTCTGATATCCAGGTAGGTATGCTGACATAGCTCCAAAATCGCTCGCACCCTGCACATTGTTGTGGCCGCGCAACGGATAACCGCCAGTACCAGGCCTCCCGTAGTTTCCCGTCAGGAGAAGTAGATTGGAAAGTGCGGTTGAGGTGTCGCTGCCTGCCTGGTGCTGTGTTACACCCATGGCCCATATGGCACAGACATTCCTCGCATTATGGATCATCGAAGCTATCGTCTTAATTTCATCTACACCCACGCCAGAAACCTTCTCTGCGAATTCAAGCGTGAATGGTTCGAGACTTTTCAGGTAATCTTCATAGAAGTTTACGCGTTTTTGTATGAACTCCTTGGCCTGCCATCCCTGTTCTATTATGTATCTTGCAACGGCATTTATCCATACAAGATCCGTGCCCGGTTTCGGATGGATGAAGAGGTCGGCTCTCTTCGCCATCTCATGCATTCTCAGATCTGCCACTACTAGCTTCTGTCCATTGAGTTTATGCGCTCTTTTTATCCTTGCAGCTATCACAGGATGCGATTCAGCTGTATTTGTTCCAACCGCGAGTATTAGATCGGCTTTATACAGATCCATTATTGATCCTGCATCGCCACCATAACCAACAGTCCGCCATAGCCCAGTGGTTGCAGGGGCCTGGCAGAATCTCGAACTGTTGTCCACGTTATTTGTGCCGAAAACCTGTCTGGCAAGCTTCTGCATAAGATAAGCCTCCTCGTTCGTTCCCTTGGATGAGGCTATGAACTCTATGGCATCAGGGCCGTACTTCTCCTTCACCTCCCTCAGACGTTTTGCCACCAGATCAAGAGCCTCTTCCCATGTGGCCCTCCTGAACCTTCCATTTTCCCTTATCAGCGGATACGTTAATCTGTCCGGGCTGTTAACGAAGTCCCACCCGAACTTTCCTTTTACACAAGTAGAGATCGAATTTGCAGGTGATTCTGGCTTGGGCTGGACCTTCAAAATCCTGCGTTCTACTGTCCACATTTCAAATGAACATCCAACACCACAATAGGTACAGACCGTCTTCGTCTTTTTTATCCTTGAATCCCTCATCTTTGACTCTATATTACTCAACGCCATCACAGGATCCATGGTTATGATAGGCTCGAAGGACTTGACAAGGTCGATCATTGTCTCTTTGGTTCTCGGATCGATGTTGGTGAGGTAACCGGCATTTCCGATCATGGTCTTCTCCATCAGCGCATTGACCGGACAGACCGTAACGCAATGCCCGCATGAAACACAGGAGGAATCATTTATCTTTGATCCTTCGTCCCATACAACCCTTGGTCTCTCCAGAGTCCAGTCTATATGTATCGTCTCATTTACCTGAACATCCTGGCATGCCTCCACACAGCGTCCGCATAGGATGCACTGCGAAGGATCATAGACATAGAATGGGTTTGAATCATCAACTTCATAAGGTTTTTTGCTAAACTGGTACTTTTGCCTATCGATCTTGAGGTCAGCAACTGCGTTGTGAAGTTCACAGTCTCCATTGTTGTTATCGCATACAGTGCAATACAGATTGTGATTGGCCAGGATTCTCTGCACCGCCTCCTTTCTCAGATCCTTTATTCTGTCGGCGTTACTTATAATCGATATGCCATCCTTCGCATAGGTAGAACAAGATCGCACTATCTTTCCGTCGGCCTCTACAAGGCAGGTATCGCAGGTTTGAATTGGACCGAGGCTTGGATGGTAGCAGATATGGCTTATATCTATGCCATTTTTCATCAAGACCTGAAGGATGGTATCACCATCTTGCGCTGTGAACTCCTTACCATCTATCGATAACGAAAGCGTTCTGTCAGCCATGATACCGATCATTTATCTAAAATCATTATCACTATATAACAATTTTTAAAGTTATTGGAATATTAAAAATAAAGATATTCAAATTAATTTATATATAAATATCATAGAGGCAAATGCATCCCAAGCGAAAAAGTCGTTACGGCTGCAAAGAAAAGATACATAAGCCATGTTCCGGTGACCAGATGAAAGAATCCTTTGGCTCGAGTCCATGCTGCCGATTTGAGAAGGCTTGCAGGAATATCCGTTATGTAGACAAAGGCCAGAAGCACGAATAGCGTGCCAACTGGGATATCGCCCGCATTGAAGAAAACGAAGGCTCCTGTTATGCTTATCCAGAGAAATGCGATGGCCATAAAGCCATCAACGGTCGTGTCACCTTGCACATACTTGTTTATACCAAGTGCAAACCAGTGCACACCATAAGCCGTAAAGGCCGTGGCAGCCATGTACAGAACAGGTGAAGATTGGAAGGCTGAAAATATTGTAAGTCCAAGGAAAAGGTATGTGCCGGTGATAAACTGCATAAAGCCCGGCATCCATATTCCCCACTGACCAAGAACTTTATTTAGCTTTTCAGTGGTCTCTCTAGGTATTCTGAAAAATTCCCAGCCGCCCCATACATAATAACCGGTTCCAAGCCCGAAAAATCCTATAGCTAGAGGAGGTAATGAACCTAACACCATAAAATAAAAATGGACAGATGTATAAATATCTTCTTTCATATAAATCTGATAAAATGGATCATTATAATATAGGAAAGATTAGATCATTAGGATCGGAATAGGACAATTTTTCATATGATAAAAGGATACCAGCACTTAAATTTTGTCATAAAATCATAAACTTATATTAATACCTTAAAATGAATAAATAATATACAGAGCACTTTTTAGCATTATGTCTAAATATTTACAGTAGTAAGACATTTATTTAATAACTAATAGAATTCGGAAAATTTTTGAGAAGATTTAAATAGATAATATCATGATGTCATGCAATGACAGAGCAAGACACGTTTGTAAAGTCTACAACTTCCGATAAGAGATTCAGAAAAGAGCTCACCACTATTGATCTTCTCTTTCTGAGCCTCGGAGGAATTATCGGATCGGGATGGTTGTTCGCTGCTGCGGGAGCGTCTATGCTAGCTGGGCCGGCCGCCATACTGTCATGGATCATAGGCGGTCTGATAGTGCTGGTAATTGCGCTGGTCTATGCAGAGCTTGGGGGTATGATCCCCAGATCTGGGGCGATCGTAAGATACGGGCAGTATTCCCACGGTGGCCTTGCAGGATTTTTGTTCGGCTGGGCATACTTCCTCAGTGCTGTATCCGTACCTGCAATAGAAGCAGAGGGTGTTATAACATATGCGGGCACATATGTGCATGGGCTAGTTACAAGTACTGGTGTACTCACAGCACCTGGAATTGTGCTTGCTGCTCTGCTGATGCTTGGATTCTTCTTCTTGAACTACTTCGGCATCAAGGTGATGGGTAAAACAAACACCGGTATGACGTGGTGGAAACTTATAATCCCTTCAGCGACAGTTGCATTGCTTCTTGCTGTACACTTCAACATAAGCAACTTCTTCCTGAAAACCGGCTTCGTCACCTATGGCTGGTCAAGCGTGTTCGAAGCTATCTCCATTTCGGGCATAGTCTTCTCGTATCTCGGTTTCAGGCAGGCACTTGATTATGGTGGTGAAGCGAAGAATCCCCAGAGATCGGTTCCGATAGCTACCGTTCTTTCAGTGATCATAGGTATTGCACTATACACACTGCTTCAGGTTGTCTTCATAGGCCAGGTCAACTGGACAGCTGTTGGTGTCGCTCCAGGGCAATGGGCAGATCTGCAGGGTGGAGTTGTTACCGCACCATTTGCGACACTTGCCAGCTCTGCCGGCATGGTTTTCTTGGCCTATTTCCTCTTTGCTGATGCGTATGTGTCGCCTTCAGGTACGCTCAATGTTTATCTGGGCACATCTCAGAGGACGCTCTATGGGCTTGCAACCTTGGGCTATCTTGGAAAATCAATGTCTGATGTGAATGCGAAAACCAGGGTACCTATTCTGCCATTGATAGCATCGTTGATCATAGGTTACATATTCTTCGCGCCGTTTCCAAGCTGGTACAAGCTCGTTGGCTTCATATCATCGTCAACAGTATTCACGTACATAGTGGGCGGATCGGCGCTCCAGGTATTCAGGAGGGAGGCATCGGAACTCAAGAGGCCATTCAAGCTGAAGGGCGCATCAATACTCAGCCCCATTGCGTTTGTCGGTGCCACGCTGATCGTATACTGGAGCGGATGGCCACTTGTCGCATACCTCGTCATTGCAATACTGCTGGGACTCCTGGTGTATCTGGTGTTCTATGCGGCTGGGAAATCAGCTATAAACATCTTCTCAGGGAAGCATTTCAAGGGCGGAGCCTGGCTTCTTGCGTATATGGGCGTAATAACGCTACTATCATATTTCGGTGAGAAACCATACGGAGGAACTGGACTCATTCCGTTTCCATGGGACTTCCTAGTTATGATAGTGGTAGCCATAGCATTCTATTACTGGTCTGTTTACAGCGGGTTCAAGACCGATGAAATAACGGAGATAATAGAGACCAATATGCAGTATCTTCCTTCAGAGGAGGTTGCATCAGGGCCTGCCGGCAAAAAATAATTTATTTTTCTTATTTTTATCACGTTAGATGCATAATAATGATATTACGTCAAAATGATCGGGTAGAGTAGGATATCTGATATTAATGTAGACATATTCTTAAACCTATAATAATGGGAATGGTGCAGGCCGAATATGCGCCGGTTGACATCACAATATGGAGCTTCTTCATAGCATATAAGCACAGGCAGATATCCCCCGATGAAAGGAAGTTCGTAGATTCAACTGAGGGGTAGTTTGCTTTCATCGATCAATATATTCTGTGGCACTGAACATTCGGTCGCAAGAAACATTAACCCAGACATAAAATTAATCTATTGCAAAGGGATTAGACCATATGACGAGCAGAGCAGGGCTGTATTTCTCCTATACCAAACCAAAGGTATGGTCTTTGCTCGTTTTTGTCGGCGCAATAGGCGCTGTCATAGCTGTACCATATTTCACGATATATTATTCACTCCTGATCCTGCTGGCAGTCGTATCGATAATGCTTGGATCCATGGGCGCTGAGGCCACGACCAACTATATAGATAAAGATATAGATGCAGTTATGTCCCGTACCATGAAGAGGCCGCTGGTAACAGGAAAGATAAAACCTAGAAACGGTCTCATATTCGGATTGGTTCTTATGTCTGCATCTATTGCACTGCTCCTTATCTTCGGAAAGGTGTATGCAGCGCTTTTTATGGTTCTTGGGCTGTTTGACAACGTTTTCGTCTATTCATACCTGACGAAGAGACGAACACCATGGAACATCATTCTAGGTGGTTTTTCTGGTGGTTTCCCGGTGGTCATCGGCTGGTATACAATAACGGATAAATTTTCAATCCTCCCATGGTTCTTGTTTTTGCTTGTGGTCGTTTGGATACCGATACATGTATGGAGTCTTGCATACAGATACAGAGATGACTATAACAAGGCGCACGTACCTATGATGACATCAATACATAATGACAGGATATCCGCAATATGCATATCATCAGCGGCAATTATTCTTTTTGCCTTCTCCATAATCCCTGTATTCTTCAAAGTGATGCCCTATACATATATGATTCTAGCTTCAGCCATAGCCATTCCAATGATATTCTATTCAATAGTATTTGTCAGGCATCCCGATAGAAAGAATTCTCTGAAGCTATTCATATACAGCAGTCCTTATCTGGCCATAATATTTGTTCTGGTGCTAATTTTCAGGTTTCTATAATAATTTGAATTAGGAAAGAAGAGGCCGTTATCACTCATCGTTTACATCCTAACATCTCATGTCTTCATTCTTCAAGCCACATCTGCATGAGGAAAATCACAATATTTATTAAGGTCGCATTATTTGCTGTCTATCGGTGTTGATCAATGTCATTGGATGCTTCAAGGAAGACTAGCAAGGCCTTAACCTCAGAAATAGAAGTGCTCTCCACAATATCTCGGGAGAACGGATCTGAAATTTGGAGGGATATTGCGCAGAGGCTTGCATCTGGAAGGAGGAGATATGCTTCTGTTAACCTTTATAAGATCGATAGGTATGCGAAGGATGGGGATGTAATAGTGGTGCCAGGCACTGTCCTCGGCGTAGGGAAGATAAGCAAGAAGGTTACCATAGGCGCATACAAATTCTCTAGATCTGCAATAGAAAAACTTTCTAATTCAGGTTGCGCATTCATGAACATATCGGAGCTGGCAAAGGACAATCCCAAGGGGACAAATGTAAAGATAATGAGGTAAGATCATGAGAGTAATTGATGCTTCTGGTGCTATTTATGGACGGCTTTCGGCCTATGTGGCTAAGAGACTTCTGGAAGGGGAGGAGATTACCATAATCAATGCCTCCAAAGCAGTTATAACGGGTAATAGGTCTTTCGTAATTGGAAAATTCAAGGAACGCCTGGACATAGGAAGCGTCAGAAAAGGTCCGTACTATCCAAAGACACCAGAGAATATACTCCGGAGATCCATAGGGGATATGCTTCCTAAAAAGATAACGAAAGGAAAAGAAGCACTTTCAAGGTGCAGGGTATACAGGAATGTTCCATCAGATATTGAAAAGGATAAAATAGAAAAGATCGCGGATGTGCTAACAGACAAGGTCTCAGGTATTATAACCCTTGAGGATCTTTCCAAGGAGCTAGGAGGTTATTGAAATGGATTATATCATTACAACTGGAAAAAGAAAGACAGCCGTTGCTAGAGCTGTCGCAAAAAAGGGAAAGGGTATTGTCACTATAAATGGCTATCCTGTTGAATTATACCCAGTAAGGGTTCTTCGCAATAAGATAATGGAGCCTCTGATCCTTGCTGAAGACAAGGCCAAGGACTTGGACATCGCAGTTAAGGTAAGAGGTGGCGGTGTAACTGGTCAGGCAGATGCATCTCGTACTGCAATAGCCAGGGCCATCGTGAAATATCTCAACGACACAGATCTGGAGAACCTTTTCAGGCAGTATGATCGTACACTCATAGTCAACGACGTACGTATAAAGCTGCCCAAGAAGGCTGGCGGTCGTGGCGCCAGAGCAAAGAAACAGAAATCTTACAGGTGATATGGATGATAATACCTGTGAGATGCTTCAGCTGTGGTAGGGTTATCGCCTCGGATTATGGCCGTTACATTAAACGCGTGAATGAGATCAGATCCGAGGGCAGAGAGCCAAGTCCTGAGGAGATCGAAAAGATCTTCGATGATCTCGGAATAGAGCGATATTGCTGCAGAAGGATGATCGTTTCGCACGTTGATCTGATAAACGAGATAATGCCCTTTTCTTGAGGGGCCGTGGGGTAGCTTGGTATCCTGCCAGCTTGGGGTGCTGGTGACTTGAGTTCAATTCTCAACGGCCCCATCCCTTAATTTATATATCTAATTTTAATTTCAGCGAAGTTCGATCTTCTATGAATTAGTATATTCCTTTATTTTAGGGATGATATACAAGGACTCCTATCAAGGTGGACTTATTATATATTTTATATTCATTGCTTAGTTTAATATCATATTTTTCAGCAACGATTCAGGCTTACGATGTACCTTTCATAGCTGAAGTCCTGGATTTGATGTTTTTCGCTTCATTTTAAAATGCTGTTCCCTAAATCTGAGGGTTTCTTTCGAATTGTTCATTCTTGAAGTCTATATTTGTTCCAATTTTGGCAGGATCTCTCCAGAAATTATAAACGCTCTCTATGCAAGCATGGGAATCCGCCTGCAAGTTAGATATGCATCTGACAGCAATAATCGGGATAGACCACGACTAATCTTAGCTGATATGCCTATGGCTAGATATCGGATCCTTCCTGAACATGTATTTTCAATCAGAAATAATAGAAGTTTTTTCAGTGGTCAAGATTTGTACCTTTTTTCCATTACGAAATCGTCCCCATCAATATCCTTAACTTCGAATCCATTCTTTTTATAAAACAGTACGCCAATACTGTTTTGTTGGTGAACGTATAATCTCCATTCTACAATACCTTTCGTATTCATAATTTTCTCAGCCTCAGACAACAATAATTTTCCTATTCCTCTGCGTGTGTATTCTGGCTTTAGGTATAGGCGGAGTAATTCAGCTTTATCAGCAATGATCTTTAATTCTATGAATCCAGTCAGTGTTGAATTTACAAGAGCGCCAAGGAAAATTGTATCAAAGTTTGATAGAGACCTTATTATCTCATTTAAAATTTTTTCCTTAGAATACTTCTCACTTATCCAGCGCTCGATGAATTCGTTACTGTAAATGTCTCTGTATGTCCATCTCCATGATTCTCTGGCAATTTCAATCAGGGCATCTACATCTTCAGCTGCCAATCTTTTGACCGTGATCTGCATTCATGTCCCTTTCCATCCAAGCGGGTTTCCTATCAATCTTTTCGTTGACCGTGATAGGCCCGTAAGCCGACGACTTAGGTCATATTTCAGAAACGGTTATACCTTTTAATATAATAAAGGGATAGAACTGAGTTCATGAAGAGCTTCTTGGATTGGGAATTGGAGCTTCACAGTAAGGTGGAGGAGGTTAACGAGAAACTCCTTGATACGGTTAGAAGTGAGGAGCCTGATTTAGACAGAATGGCTAGATATACCATTGAGGCGGGTGGAAAACGTTTTCGGCCATTGCTTACAATACTTGCCTACGAATCCAGCACCGATGAGCCTTATTTTAAGATTCTGGATCTGGCAGCGGGATATGAACTCATCCATACTGCCAGCTTGATACATGATGATATAATAGATAATTCGCCCATGAGAAGGGGAAGACCAACGTTGAGTTATAAGGAAGGAATAAACAACGCAATAGTGGTAGCCGATTATCTCTTTGCCAAGGCCTATGAACTCGGTTCCAGATACGGTCCAGTTGTATCTAAGGTTATGGCAGATGCATCCAGCAGGCTGGCCGAGGGTCAGATTCTGGAGGCATTCAACCTTGGAAATCTCAATATTAAAGAGGAGACCTATTACAAGATAATAGAGAATAAGACAGCTCACTTTTTTGAAGCCTGCGCCAAGGGAGCTACGATAGCTGCAAATGCCGATCTAAACACAAGAAATATGCTTTCTGGCTTTGCATTCAATCTCGGCATGGCATTCCAGGTAACAGACGACATTCTGGATATAACCGGAGATGATAAGTATACAGGGAAACCAACATTCGTAGATATAAAGCATGATGCACTCACGCTTCCTATAATCTATGCGTTGCATAATTCTGAACAGGCAGACAGGGAGAAGATCATAGGAATGATCAATGGCAGCATAGAGATAGATAAGGATCTGCTCAAGAAAATATTTCTGAGAAGCGGATCACTGGATTATTCATTTGGCATAGCTAAGCGCTTCATAACAACCGCAATGGAATATCTGAAAGGTGTGACAAGATCGCCGGACATAGATCTGTTGATGGAACTTGCCCTGATGGTCATAGATAGAATAGAGATCTACAGATGACGGAAAAATTTGGATCATATTCAATAAGGCATGATTGCCCATGCGAAATTTCGGGTGTTATCCCCTCTTCAGAAATGGTTTGGATATATGTATGAAAAATGAGGTAGTGATATGAGACCAAGAATACTGTTATATACAGGAAAAGGTGGAGTTGGAAAGACATCCATAGCAGCAGCAACTGGCGCATTGCTGTCCTCAAAGGGACACAAGACGCTGATAATTTCGACAGATCCTGCTCACAGCCTTGGTGACGCGTTCGGTATGGAGATAGGTCACAGTGTGAAGCAGCTTGGAGAAAATCTGTATGGCCAGGAAGTGAGTGTTGTCCAGTCCATAAACGAACACTGGGGTGAGCTGAAGGATTATCTGAGATCGCTGTTCCTCTCGCAGGGTCTGGATCCGGTTTCGGCAGATGAGATAGCCACGCTTCCGGGTTTTGAAGAGGCCTCTGAGCTTTTGTATCTGAGAAACTATTATTACGATGAGGAATACGATACGATAATAATGGACAGCGCGCCCACAGGTGCTGCCCTGCAGTTGTTATCATTCCCTGAGGTGATGACATGGTACATGGACAAGCTTTTCCCCATAAGCAGAAAAACTGCGAGGGTAGCACGTCCTTTATTGAAGCCTTTTGTCGATATACCGCTGCCTGAGGATGCGGTCTTTGAAAACATAGATCTGCTCTACAGGCAGCTCACAGACATAAGGAAAATACTGACGAACAACGATGTTACGTCCATTCGCCTTGTGACTAATCCGGATAACATGTCGTACAGTGAAACAAAGCGTGCCTATACCTATCTTCTGCTATATGGATACCCAGTTGACGCGGTGATAATCAACAAGATACTCAGCGATGAGACCGGAGATTTCTTCGAAAAGATGAGAGGAAGTCAGAAGGATATAATAACTGAGATGGAAAATTCGTTTGTGGACATCAAAATATTCAAGGCTAGGTTGTTGCAGGAGGAACCTATAGGGATAAAGAAGCTGGTTGAGCTTGGACAGCTCATATATGGAGACGAGGATCCATATAAGGTTTTCTACAAGGGCATGCCTATAAAATACACAAAGAATGGGGACAGATACCTGCTCAAGATAAAGATGCCATTTGCTGAAAAGGAGAAACTCAACTTGTTCAACCACGGAGGGGAGCTAACAATAGAGATAGCTAACTGGAAGAGAGTGTTCTATCTCCCAGAATCCATATCCGATAAGAGGCCTGTATCAGCGGAATATTCAAATGGATATTTGAATGTAATACTTGAGTGATCAGATGGACATAGAGATAACTATAAAGGTATCGAAAAAAACCTACGAAAGGCTGGAACGCCTGTTTTACCTTGCGTTGCTCCCCAAAAATTTCCAGGAATTTCAGAAGGAGATCAGGAAGGAAAATGTTCCAAAGCGCGAAAGCGAAAAGGACAGATTCAGAAAGATTGAGATAAAATAGCCAGTATTCAGTTGTGAATAACGCTGAAAATTAATATACATTTTTTCACTACTATCGATATGAAGGCGCTCATAGAGGAAGATCTGTTTTCAAAGATAGGGATCAGTGAGGTAAATTCTGGAGTATATGATGGGGCCTGGGCGAATCCATCAGGCAAGATGCTGACAGTGCGGAGCCCGATTGACGGAAGCGAAATTGCCAAGATATCTCTGGCCACAAGGCAGGATTATGACAGAATGGTCTCAAAGGCCATAGAGGAATTCAAGAAATGGAGAATGATACCGGCGCCAAAGCGGGGATTAATAATAAGAGAGATAGGCGAGGAGCTAAGAAAGGAAAAGAAGAACCTTGGAAAGATCGTGACGATAGAGGCCGGCAAAACGCCATCCGAGGGAGAAGGAGAGATACAGGAGATGATAGATATATCGGATCTTGCGCTGGGTCTCTCAAGGCAGCTCTACGGTCTCACCATTGCCAGTGAACGTCCCTATCACAGGATGTATGAGCAGTGGGTACCGCTTGGTCCTGTTGCAGTCATAACTTCATTCAATTTCCCAGCATCGGTATGGTCATGGAATGCATTCATTGCAGCAGTCGATGGAGATGTTGTGATATGGAAGCCGTCCTCTAAGGCGGCGCTCACAGCTGTAGCCGTCATGAAGGTTATCGAAAGGGTTCTGAAGAGGAACAATGCGCCCAACATATTCTTCCTGCTTGTAAGCTCGGGTTCCGAGGGTGGAGACTGGATTACAAACGATCCAAGAATACCTCTTGTTTCATTCACAGGATCTGTGCCGGTTGGAAAGAAGATCTCAGAAAACGTTGCAAAGAGACTTGGAAAGAGCATACTTGAGCTGGGAGGAAACAATGGTGCAATAGTTTCAGATAAGGCGGATATAGATCTGGCGCTTAGAGGCGTGGTTTTCGGTGCACTGGCCACTGCCGGGCAGCGCTGCACCACCACCAGGCGCGTAATTGTGCATGAGAAGATATACGACGAATTCCTGGAGAAACTAAAGAACGCATATTCAACCATAAAGGTCGGGGATCCCAGAGATAAGGGTGTGCTGGTTGGTCCACTCATAGATGAGGATGCGGTGCGCGATTACGAAAATGCAATAGATGCAGCTATAAAGCAGGGTGGGAAGCTCGTATATGGTGGTAAAAGGATCAATCTGAAAGGCTACGAGGGCGGCCATTACGTCATGCCAACAATAATAGAGGCAAAACCCGATATGCCAATCGTCAAGGAGGAGACGTTTGCACCAATTCTCTACGTGATGAAGTACCGCACCATAGAGGAAGCTCTTGAGATTCACAACTCGGTTCCGCAGGGTCTGTCGTCATCCATATTCACGACTGATCTACGGGAGGAAGAGGCCTTCCTGTCTCCATATGGATCGGATTGCGGGCTTGCGAACGTCAACACAAGCACCGCTGGTGCTGAAATAGGCGGTGCCTTTGGAGGGGAGAAAGATACTGGAGGGGGAAGGGAGAGCGGAAGCGATGCCTGGAAGTACTATATGAGGAGGCAGACCGTTACAAAGAACTGGGGCCAAACGCTTCCTCTGGCGCAGGATGTGGTTTTCGAGTTCTAAGACCACCGCATCTATCCTTCCATTGGCGTGCGAACATCGCATGCCACTCATTTTATTGTTTTATGAAGCGATCCACATAATAGAGCCGTTTAAAATTTTTCATAGATCATGCAGGCTTTACCCTGCTGATATGAAATGCGTCATTTTCCCATGAACACCGGTCTCCTTTTATCTCTGAACGCCGCAACGCCCTCTACGAAGTCATGCGTTGAGGCAAGCTTTGACTGTTCCTCCGCCTCGAGCTCCAGGAATTCTTCGAAGTCAAAGTAAAGCGATCTGTTTATGAGGATCTTCCCGGTCGAATAGGCAGCAAAAGGACCATGGGATATGATATTCGCCGTATTCCTTGCCTCAGATAATGGATCCTCTGCCAACTCCAGCAATCCGGCTTTTTCAGCACACTCCGCCGAAAATTCGCCTCCTAGGAGCAGATGTCTGCTGAAGCGGCCTCCCGAGCGTCTTGTGATTATATAACTCAATCCAGTATCTGGAGCAAGTCCAATACCCTGAAAAGCGAGGATGAACCGGCTTCTTGGCGATGCATATACAAGATCGCATATGAACGCCAGACTTATGCCAGCACCGGCAGTAATACCATCGATTGCACTTATGAATATCTTTCTGCTGTTTCTGATCTTTCTGGCTATAATGTGGAAAGAATCCTTTAGATCGGATCTCAGAATTTTCTGCGTTATCTCATCTGGAGCATCGTTCAGATCTGCACCGGCCGAAAATGAATTGCCGGAACCTGTTATTATCACGACCCTCACGGATTCATCTTGATCTGCGCAGTCGATAGCGTTTATCAGTTCTGATCTTGTTTCGGCGTTTAGTGCGTTCATTCTTTCTGGTCTATTTATGGATATAATAGTTACAGAATTATCTCGTTCTGTGTTGATGTATCGATATTGCATGCATTAATGATAGCACACTTCATATTAAAATATAGAAGAACCTAAGGATATGAATTCTTCACTGGAGAATTTGTATCATTAAACGAACATGAAAAAATTAACTATAATTGGTATGATGCGCTATTCATGGATTTGAAGGGGAAAGTGGCCGTTGTAACTGGTTCAGGAAGGGGCATAGGGAGAGAGATTGCAGTATATCTGGCTAGGCATGGGGCAACAGTTGTAGTAAACGTGAAGAAGAGAATTGAGGAAGGCAACGAAACGCTTGCAGAGGTGAAGAAATACAGCGATGGTATGATGGTTCAGGCCGATGTATCGAGCCGGTCTGGAGCAAAGTTGCTTGCGGATCAAACCCGCAGGCAATACGGAAGATGCGACATACTGATCAATAATGCTGGGTTGGGCATAGGTATGCCATTTCTGGAATGCGATGACAGGCTCATAGAAAAGATGATCTCTTCAAATTACCTCTCTGCAGTCTACTGCACTCAGGAGTTCTCGGAGATAATGCCAGAAGGCAGCTCGATAATAATGATGGCATCGTTTGCAGGCATTAGACCAATGATGTATCTGTCGCTGTACGGAAGCCTTAAGGCAGCCATAATGAAGCTCACAGAGTATCTTGCCCTTGAGTTGAGGTCAAGACGTATAAGGGTCAATGCACTGGCCCCGTCGATCGTAAAGACAAAGATGGGCGAGAGCCTCTTAGATTATCTGCACATGACAGAGGAAGAATACGCATCAAAGCACACGCTAACTAGCAGCATAATATATCCTGAGGAGATCGCAGGTGCAATAGGTTTTCTTTTGGAATCTCCAAATATAACTGGCCAGACTCTGGTCATTGACTCCGGTCAGTCGCTGATGGGAGATCTATTCATGTAGAATTTTTATAAATATGTGAAATGAAATAGGTGATGTGAGGACGTCAACTAGCATCCGGCTGGAATGTACATTTCTAAGAACGCCGATCACTTATCCAGCCTTTCCTTCACTCCGGATGCATAGAGCGCCAGATCCTTGCTTCCGTCGTAGATGTAGGATCTGTAAAGTTCGAGGATGCTGGCCTCTATTGATCCTTCAGCATGGATCATGGCTGTGGAGAAGAGCGCTCCGAAGGATGAGATGATCTCCTTTGTCAGAGAGATGATCCTCGATCTCGTGACGGAATCCGTTCCCTTTTTGCCCGTCATGTATTTGCTGAGATATTTCATCTCATCAGGATTCTCAAAGTCTTTCGAGGATGGAAGCGTGGCAGCCAGGCCACCGGCTACGTCCACAAGATGCTTTATGACATCCATATAATTCTCGTTTGCCACAAGTTTCCCAACATTCGTGATCACCTTATCGGGTATCTGGATTCCAGTTGCAGGATCTGCCTTTGATTCATATGCAGCCAGATAACCTGTACTTCTAAGCAGCTCTTTATACTTTATAATTTCAACAACATCCCTCCTGATATGTGATTTGTCGTCCACACCATTGAATTCAGCCAGCAATTTTCCAAGCCCAACTAGCAGGTCAGCCATCCCCGTTCTGTATGCTATGGCGGTGAATCTATGAAATGTAGGAAACATCACAGCCACGAAGCCCGCATACTGCCATTCCCCTGCCAGAAATACACGATCCCATGGTACAAAGACGTCGTCAAAGATCGTGATGGATTCGGTCTCAACATTCTCCCTTCCCATAATGAACCATGGATCATCGTTGGCGGACTCAACAGCTTTCTCAGGTTTTGATATCATTTTGAGTCCTTTAGCATTTGCTGGTACTGCAAAAGCCACAGCATAGTCCGCATCATCCTTGGTCATTGCCCTGGTCGGGATAACTATGATCTCATTGGCCACAGGCCCCTGCGTTGTGTGTGCCTTTGCACCTCTAACAACTATGCCATCATTGCTGCGCTTCACAATATGCACATACATATCGGGATCCGACTGTTCGCTTGGTCTTAATGAGCGATCCCCTTTCATATCTGTCTGGGCCACGGCGAGTGCCAGATCATTTTCCGCTACATATCTGTAAAATTTTTCAATCCGATTGAAATAGGTTGTTCCTAGCCGGGAATCGATCTCCTTTGCCGCTATCAAAAGCGCGAAAATTGCGTCTGATCCTATTGCCTGAATTATATTGAATGTACCTCTGCCCATCCTTGTAGTTTTGTATATCAGATTGAATCTATCAAGCAGATCCTCAGTTTTCCTCGGAATCTTATAGAAACTGCTTATCTCTCCATACTCCCGATCCTGATACACCAGCATATCCCTATATTTCTCATCTTGCTGCCATTTGTAGATAAGTGAGGCGTGCTTTACAGCCGTTCCCAGTTGAGGATGATCTGCAACATTCTTAACGTTCATTCCCTTATAGTAGACAACCCTCCCATCATCGAGGCTTTTAAGATAACGATCGACGTCGTATATAGACATAATGTATCATATTATCATGTTAGGATAAGGCTTAAACCTTATTGTCCGCATTACCTGAAGAAATATATTGTATCTTTATGCTTCCATAATTTCACCAAGACATAACTTATTCGCTTTGCTATGGCTATGATATGGACATCGTCGCTCATGATATGCTTCTGTTCAGCGTTTCATATCCTTTGGAATACCATACGATGGACCCGATAAGCCCAACAGACCATGCGGCGGTCGCAAAGATCATGTAGTTGTAAACTGATATACCGGAAAGTGCGAATATGGAGATTATGTAGAGAGAGTAAGCCACACCCCTAACGGTTGCTATACCAAGACCGCGGTATCTCGTAACAAAGAGTTCAGTTTGCAGGATCTCCCTGACCGCCCAACCAAGTTCTCCGAAGAATGCGTTCACCACAAGGAGGATCACAAAGATATCAAACGGTAGCCTGAAGTAAATGTAAAGCAGGAATATCGACATGGAAACCGTCCCCCCGGCATATGCCATGACGGAGAGTAACCTTCTGCCTACCCTGTCGACAAAAGCAAGGATGGCATAGCCGAAAACGGCCTCACCAAGTCCGTATATGAAAGGTATGATGGATGTGTATTTTGGATATTCATATGGACCAAGAATATCAGCCACAAGTGCGAATGTCAGTACTATTGTTATGGCGAAAAGCATTAGAACCATGATGGGGACGGGTGAACCAAACCTCTGATCTGTGAGCTCGGGATAATGCGAGGAGACAAAGGACCATCTCAGGCTTTCTGGCAGTTTCAGACGAGTCACTATAGCTATGATCACGCCTGATAAACTCATCGCCAGAAAGATCATCTTCTCTGTGAATATACTGTAGCCAGCTACAATAAATACGGCAGAAATAGCTGCAACTCCTGCATTCGCGCTGTTGGAAACCAGGACAAGAACCTTACCCCTGTATCTGATGGGGAATTGTTCTGCTAAGAATGCAAGAGATACTGTTTCTTCACCGCCAAACCCGAATTCTGCTATGAATATGGATGCCAGTATTCCGATGAAATTTGTAGATAATATGATACCTATTATTCCGGCGATTCCTGAGGATATGGTGGTGATGAATAGTTTCTTTCTGCCGATCTTGTCAGAGAGGTATCCAAGTATGAGATTCCCAGCAAGTAGTCCGACTGGCGACGACACCAATACATAGATATCATTGGATGGGCTTATGAATGGCCATTGAGTGACTAGTGGGGCCGTGACCAAAAGTAAACCCCAGACGAAGAAACCGGATATCATTGTCAGGGCCATTATAGTATGCGTTCTGTTCCATCGTGCACTGTCCAAGAAATTCCTAACATCATTATAGGTTGAAAATTCTACATCATTTTCCATAGTTTTCCCTCCGCCGGTATTACCCGGATCAGGTTCAAGGGGTCGATCCTTCCGGATCCTCTCAGCCCCTCACGGAGCTCCCCCATTCTTATGCTTGATTTTAATGCGATATTATAATGTTATTTTGCTTTTGCTATGTCTGTGAAATAGTTCAGGCTTCAGGCAATTTCAATGAGGATGAAGTATATGATAAGGAAGACTTATTTCAGATCTAGTATTTCGCCGTTGTCGCTCTCCTCAATCGGTTGCTCATCCCCAGGTTTCCAGTATGGCTCACGAAGTGCTACGGCCTTTCTGAAGAGGTCCTTAAGGACGTTTTCTTCAGTTATGCCCTTGAATGGAATGTTCGTATCGGATCTCATAAGGCATGTTTTGAATTCGCCGCGAGAAGTGATCCTGAGCCGGGTGCAGTGAGCGCAGAAATCAGGATTACGCTGAGGTTTTACGAATTCAACCTTCACTAGCCCCGCATCGCTTCTGATCAGATACCTAGGTCTGTTGTGCAGATCGTTGTATTCCACGCCTATTGATCTTTTTCTTATTTCCTCTTCTATTGGGTTGAGGCTAACGTGATATTTTCTGTATTCTTCGGAAGATTCGCCCTCTCTATCCGTCTCATACTCTATGAGTTGCAGTATCGCGTTGTTTTCCGCAGCGATTTCCAGCATTCTTGGTATATCCTTCACATTGAGATCCTTTAGAACCACAAAATTGATCTTCACAGGAGTAAGTTTTGCATCGTTGGCTGACCTCACAGCTTCGATAACGCGCTTCAGCATCCATGTTCCGGTTATGAAATGAAATCTCTCATCATCCGGCGAGTGCAATGATATATTGACCCTATCGAGGCCAGCCGCCTTGAGATCCTTGGCAATCTTTGGAAGCATTGTGCCGTTGGTTGTCATAGATATATTCCCATTAATGTGCCTTCTGATCCTCTCTATTATCTCAACAATATCTGGCCTGAGAGTTGGTTCTCCGCCAGTTATCTTGATCTTGTTCACTCCAAAATCATGCGATATCTTCACTATTCTTTCGATCTCGTCCGGTGTAAGTTCCTCGCCGTTGATATCAGTACCCTCCATATGACAGAAGAAACATTTGAAATTGCACGTAGTGTTAAGCTGGATTCTGAGACTTAACACCGGCCTTCCGTATCTGTCAAATAATGGCATTTGAAATATAGAGTGATTTATCGTTAATAACCTTATCCTGAATCGAAGACGACAAATTTGAATCTTGTACCTGAAGTTCACATAACTTGAAATTCGGTACTGTTATAAACAAAATTGGAAGTTCGAGGGAAACGGCAAAAACTCTTACCTTTAAGGAAAAATATACTAATTGGTCTCAATGGATGGATTTATAGATTCTCTCTGCAATTCTCTTTTTTACTCCAAGAAAAACAGGTGGTATAATTCGTGAACAATATCGGTGCGATCCGAATTTACATCTGCAGATATCGTGATGTATGGACTATACAGGATATACCAACACAGGCAGATATATCCTTATTGAAAGGAAGTACGAAGATTCAGATGAGGAGTAGATCACCCGGTGAAGAGCCATGGCTTAGATTTCCAAGCATCTTCTTTCGTAACATTGCCATCTAATGATCGTCAATTCGATTCCAAAGGCGAATTTGTACCGTTGTCTACGGTTATAGAGGTAAGCCCACGAAAAAGCTAAATAAGGATCAATATATTAGGGTTCAAACTGCGAGATATTGGTAATTCTCGAGTATTGATAAAAAAGGTGAAAATAATGGCAAGTCAGAAACCACACCTAAATCTGATAACGATAGGTCATGTAGATCATGGAAAATCTACATTGGTAGGACGGCTACTATACGAGCACGGCGAGATTCCAGCACATATTATAGAAGAGTATAGAAAGGAAGCCGAGCAGAAGGGTAAGGCAACCTTTGAGTTTGCCTGGGTCATGGACAGATTCAAGGAAGAGAGGGAGAGAGGAGTTACTATCGATCTTGCACACAGGAAGTTCGAGACAGACAAGTACTACTTTACTCTGATCGATGCTCCTGGACACAGAGACTTCGTCAAAAACATGATCACAGGTACAAGTCAGGCAGATGCTGCAATTCTCGTCATATCAGCCAGAGAAGGAGAAGGTGTGATGGAGCAGACCAGGGAACACGCATTCCTGGCAAGGACACTTGGTGTTCCGCAGATGGTTGTGGCCATAAACAAGATGGATGCCACAAGCCCACCGTACAGCGAGAAGAGATACAATGAGGTAAAGGCCGATGCTGAAAAATTGCTCAGATCCATAGGCTTCAAGGATATATCGTTCGTGCCCATAAGCGGCTACAAGGGCGATAATGTTACAAAGCCGAGCCCGAACATGCCATGGTATAAGGGCCCAACACTTCTTCAGGCACTCGACGCTTTCAAGGTACCTGAAAAACCGATAAATAAGCCTCTCAGGATTCCAGTTGAGGATGTGTATTCAATTACCGGTATAGGTACAGTGCCTGTCGGTAGAGTGGAAACCGGCGTTTTGAAGCCTGGCGACAAGGTCATATTCCTGCCTGCAGATAAGCAGGGAGATGTCAAATCCATAGAAATGCATCATGAGCCCCTGCAGCAGGCTGAGCCAGGAGATAATATAGGTTTCAACGTTAGAGGTATCGCGAAGAACGATATCAAGAGGGGAGACGTATGCGGGCACCTAGACTCACCGCCAACGGTTGTTAAGGCATTCACGGCTCAGATAATAGTGCTGAACCATCCAAGTGTCATAGCTCCAGGTTACAAGCCTGTCTTCCACGTTCACACAGCACAGGTTGCCTGCAGGATAGATGAGATTGTTAAAACTCTGAATCCTAAGGATGGTACAACCCTAAAGGAGAAGCCAGACTTCATCAAGAATGGAGATGTAGCCATAGTGAAGGTAATACCGGACAAGCCACTCGTCATTGAAAAAGTTTCAGAAATACCCCAGCTTGGCAGGTTTGCCGTACGTGACATGGGACAAACCGTGGCAGCTGGTCAGTGCATAGATCTGGAAAAGAGGTAATTCTATGGTCTCCTATAAGGCAAGGATCTCACTGAGTGGCACTGAACATAGGGTGGTTGACAGAGTATGCAATGAGATCAAGGAGATAGCAAGCAGGACCGGCGTGGAGATACACGGCCCAATGCCACTGCCAACCAAGAGGCTCGTAGTTCCCGTCAGGAAGAGCCCTGACGGTGAAGGTACGAACACATGGGATCACTGGGAGATGAGAATTCATAAGAGGCTGATAGATGTTGACGCTGACGAGAGGACACTCCGTCAGCTTATGAGGATCCCAATTCCTGATGGAGTACAGATTGAGATTCAGATCAAAAGTTGATTTTTTAATTTTTAATAAATTAAATTCGGGTGTTTATTTATGGGAAGAAAGGAAGACAATATAGAGAAGGCTCTTAAAATTGTAGAGCATACGGAACTTGTAAGAAATATAGGTATAGTTGCCCATATCGATCATGGTAAGACCACGCTCAGCGATAACCTTATCGCCGGTGCTGGAATGATGAGTGAGGAGCTGGCCGGAAAACAGCTGGTTCTAGATTATGATGAGCAGGAACAGGCAAGAGGCATAACGATAAATGCTGCAGTAGCCTCCATGGTTCACTCCTTCCAGGGTAAGGAATATCTGATCAATCTTATTGATACGCCCGGTCATGTGGACTTCGGAGGGGACGTTACAAGAGCCATGAGGGCTGTGGATGGCGTCATTGTAGTTGTGGACTCAGTTGAGGGTGTAATGCCACAGACTGAGACCGTTATAAGGCAAGCCCTCAGAGAGCATGTTAAGCCGGTTCTCTTCATAAACAAGATAGACAGGCTGATAAACGAACTGAGACTGAACAGCGATGAGATGCAGAAGCGTTTCACAAAGATAATAACTGATGTAAACAGGCTAATTACGAAATACGCGCCTCCTGAATTCACGAAGGACTGGCAGGTATCCGTGCAGGATGGGCGTGTCGCTTTCGGTTCAGCTTACAACAACTGGGCCATATCAATACCTTCTATGGCTGAAACTAAGATAACGTTCAAGGACATCGTTGAATATGTAAAGAATGGAAAGCAGAAGGAACTTGCGCAGAAGAACCAGCTGCATAAGATAATACTGAACATGGTCATAAGGCATCTGCCCGATCCAAAGACCGCTCAATCCTATAGGATAAAGCAGATTTGGAAGGGTGACCTCGATTCTGAGGTCGGAAAGGCCATGATTAACTGCGATTTCAAGGGTCCAGTGGCCATGATGGTGACGAAGATCATCATAGATCCACATGCCGGAGAAATAGCAATAGGAAGATTGTTCAGCGGCACCGTTAGGAAAGGTACCGATCTATACATATCTGGAGCTGGGAAAGGTAAGGTGCAGACTCTGGCAATGATGGTTGGTCCAGACAGGATACCTGTGGATGAAGTAACGGCAGGAAACATAGCGGCTATAGTGGGCCTTAAAGGAGCGATCGCAGGAGCCACAGTCTCATCTCTTGAAAACATGGTTCCATTCGAGCCTATGATACATTACTCTGAGCCCGTGGTTACGCTTGCCATAGAGGCAAAGCATACTGCAGATCTGCCGAGACTTATAGAGGTTCTGAGAGATATATCAAAGGCAGATCCGTCCATACAGGTTGATATAAATCAGGAGACGGGTGAGCACCTGATATCTGGCATGGGTGAGCTCCATCTTGATGTGACGCTTTACAGGATAAAGAATGACTACAAGGTCGAGGTCGAAACCTCCGATCCGATAGTGGTTTACAGAGAAACCGTGGAGAAGAAGGGCGGCCCATTTGAAGGAAAGTCTCCAAATAAGCATAACCGTTTCTACTTTGAAGTGGAACCGCTGAAACCAGAAGTGATACAGGCAATTGAAGATGGTGATATACCGCAGGGATCGAAGTTCAAGGATAAGAAATCCCTGATCGAGTTGCTGGTCAGCAAGGGTATTGACAGGGAGGAGGCCAGAGGACTGGTCTGCGTAGAGGGCACCAACATCATGTTCGACGTGACGAGAGGTATTCAGTACCTGGATGAAACCATGGAACTGCTGATCGAAGCATTCGTTGAGGTCATGAATAGGGGTCCACTGGCCAATGAGAAGGTCTTCGGAGTCAAGGCAAGGCTCGTCGACGCCAAGCTGCACGAGGACAGTATTCATAGAGGCCCAGCTCAGGTCATTCCTGCGGGAAGAAATGCGATATACGGTGCGATGTGCGAGGCAAAGCGCGTGCTTCTTGAGCCTGTTCAGAGAGTATTCATAAATGTACCGCAGGAGGAGATGGGCGCAGCTATAAATGAGATACAGCAGAGGCGCGGTATAATCGAGGACATGAAGCAGGAAGGCGAGGAAATATCGCTCACTGCAAAGGTTCCAGTCGCCGGCATGTTCGGATTCGCATCCGCCATAAGGGGTGCAACCGGAGGAAAGGTTCTCTGGAGCTTCGAGAACGCCGGTTACCAGAAAGTGCCGCCTGAGTTGCAGGATTCCATAGTGAGATCCATCAGGGAAAGGAAGGGCCTTAGGCCAGAACCATACGATGCGGATTATTACGCATCTATGTGATCATTTTTTATTTTTCACAAAATTTTCTTTTATTTTGTTTATCCAGGGAAGCACATCCGTTATGAACGAAGGGCCATGATGCGCGAAGAAATCGTATTTTGAAGGTGTCACATAAACATTTCCATTTCTATACGCCTTCATCTCAGTCCAGCCTCTCTCCTTCATAATGCCCTCTACAGATAGGCTTCGGAACATCTTTGGCTCGAATATTATCACATCAGGATCGGCCTTACGCACAAAATTGAAATCAGGCTCGAGCCATTCTTTTCTCTGATCAGCATATATGGATGGCATGCCCATGAAGGTCAGGGCATCAGTTATATAGCTGTATGCCCCGAAGGAAACAGGCCCACCCAGATCTAGTTCTATATAACTGGTCATATCGCCTTCCACTGGAACCGGTATGCTTCTCAGCAGCCTGTGGTAAAGATCCCTTGCCTCCTTGATCGAATCAACCTCAAAGCCCACGCGCATGACAAGATCAGCTATTCCGGCTACCGTAGAGGGAAGCTCAAATTCCACAACATTATAACTCTGCGAGAGTTTTTCGTAAAGTGCATGCGGATACCCGGATATGATGAATATCACATCTGGATCGATCTGTGATAGCAGATCCATGCTCACGGTTCCGTAGCTGCCGACCTTCCTCTTGTTTCTGGCATCCTCAGGATGGACGCAGAACGCAGAGGTACCAACTATGTTATCGCTTTCTCCTATCATGTAAAGTATCTCGGTGACTGCCGGGCTCAAAGATACTATCTTACTGTATTTCCCCACATGGTGTTATATTGAATCATCTAATGTGCCTTTCTGTGATAAATGCTGTATAACTTATCAAATGAAACGTGGAAGGCTTTATCCAGGGCATTTTTTCATTTTGTATCTCTTCAGCAACGGTTTTTTCCATGCACGGATCTTAAATCTATGGCAGGAAATCTACTGATAATTGACAATCTTGATACTGATTATCCCCTCGTCAGGGAAAGTTTGAGAGAATACGAGGAATATTCACTGCTCATAACCGACGGTATAATAATGGATTTCTCTGAACTGCCTGATGGTGCAAAGATACAGCGCATATTGACTGTATATCAGCTCATCAGATCCATCGTTGACGGCCCTAACACTCCATATATAATACTGGCCAGATCTGATATAGTGAATTCCTGGCCATATCAGGATCTGGACAATCTCTACGATTCCATGAGGATGAAGACGTTCTATTCAGGCTGTGATATAATCTTTATGGTCGTTGGCGGGCGCCTGATCTTCAGGAATATGCTGCATGGTGAGGTTTATGGGGAGGAGTACGCCCAGTACTAGACAGGCGATTGACAGCCTTATATCAAGAATGGAGGAGATGAAGAAGGTGATGCGTGCTGGCGATGGAGAAATTCTTGAAGAGCTGATCAGGTCTGGAAAGATGCATGCTGCAGAGATCTCCTATGCAGGCATTGATGTGGACTTTGGGCTTCTGTTATACATGCTTATAGAGGTGGTCAAACGTACATCGATGCCAGGGGATCGGATCAGGTGACAGTTTATGAATACTCTGGCGGCAAGGTAAAGAAAAGGTTCTTCAGGAATACATCATGGATATTTGTTACTGGCGATAAATATGATATGGACGCTCTTTATGCCCAGCTTGACTCGACTAATTTGAGGTATGAATACAGCACAATGCCGGATATCTATGGCTACAGGGATGGTATAAAAATATGGATAAGACCATCACGCGCCAGGAGATTAGGCGATATAATCTTTTCAGCCATAGGCTATGGAAGAAAATACAGGGTATACAACGCAGATATAGATCCGGTGCTGCGCTTCATGGCTTCAAATGGGCTGTCCTTTTTTGAGATGCAGACTCCATACGATATGGATCCCGATTTGGATGTGGCGCTTGTAGAATGCAGAAAGGGCGTATGCAACGTTGATGGAGAGCTGGTGAGTGAAAGCAAGTTTTATGATCGCATGATGGATGCCCAGGTCATAATATATGATGATCCAACTCTATTCTACAGAAAACTGGACGCAGTCGGAATACGTGCAAGGTTTTATCCAGGGAGGTCTTTCATTTCATACGGGCAGATATCATACAGAGATTCGTATCTTGACATCCCGGGTAAGATAGCAATAAATTCCAGATCCTTTTTCTATGCGGAAAGCGGCCTCAGTGGTATATACGAGGTATCCAGGGTCTCCTTCTTACCGCCGCTTTATGTATCAATAGTGACGCCTGGAACGGCCGTCTCATCCATGGAACTTGCAGAGGCGGTTAGAAAGGGGATGCTTGTTCCATTCAAGAAGGATGATCATGAGAATCCAAAGACCAAATACGAGATCATGGACAAGGACCGCGGTGGACTGATATTTCAGCCTTTGCCTGGAGTTTATACTGATGTGTACGAGATCGATTTTTCATCCATGTACCCAAGCATAATAGTGAAGTACGGCCTCACCCCTGGCAGGATAGGGTTTTTACCGGAGGCCCTGGAGGGGCTCCTCAACAGAAGGCTTCTTTACAAGGCCATAGATGGAGATAACGACGTTTACCATAGCAGAAATGTTGCACTGAAGTGGCTTCTTCTCACGTCATTTGGATACACTGGATATAAGAATGCAAAATTCGGAAAGATCGAGGTTCACGAGAAGATTACTGAAATAGGAAGAAAGACCCTGGCAGAGGCCATAGAGGTGGCGCATGAGAACAATTTTGAGATGATACATGGGATAGTGGACTCGCTGTGGATAAGTGGATCGGGTGAAATAGACATGGTTTTAGCAGAGATAAAACGCCGCACCAGAATAGATATAGTGCTGAGTGGTCATTACTGGTGGATCGCATTTCTGCCCGAAAGAGATGGAACCGGATCGCCATCAAGATACTTTGGTCTCGATCGGTCCGGTAAGTACAAGATACGCGGCTTGATGATCAGGCGTTCGGATGTACCGGAGATATGCAAGGTATTCCAGATGGATGCGCTTAAAATCCTCTCCGAATGCCACGATCTGAACTGCATCCAGGAAAAACGATCGGAGGTAATGGATCTTGAGCAGCGTTACGTCAAGAATCTTAGGCATTATCCGCGTTCTTATTTCATCCTTTCCAGGAAGGTTACTAGGAGACCGGAGGAATACCACGTGAAGAACCTCACCAGATCCGCACTGGAGATCTACGACAGAAGTGCACAGATCATGCCGGGGCAGATCATAAATTACTATGTTGTTGATGAAGGGAAGAGGATCGTAGACTTTGACGGAGAAGACCGGATAGACTACAAATATTATTCAAGGTATCTTGAAAGATCTTTTGAGGAGATAAACTTCCTCTTCGATCAGGATAAAAGGATCAGGCGTTTAGAAGATTTTCAATTCTCTCAGTGAGTATGCTTACGGGTACGTCGTATATGCTTATCATCTTCTTTACACCTTCACCGCGCCCCTGTCCTTCCAGTGTCGCACTTATCATACCGTTGTTCTCCAGTTTCCTGATCCTGTCATAGAGATTGATGTCTCTCTTCCCATACTGTTCAGAGATCATGCTCAGATTCTGCGATACGCAATCTAGATCGGTGAATTTTGAAGAGGAAAGGCACCTGCATACGGCGAGCAGGACCAGTAGATCTTCGTAATCCATGGATGCAAGCTTGCTTTCGGTTACGAATGGACTTATCATGGATCTTGCGGCCCTGACATCATCAAAGCTGATCTTTGCAGATCTCCTGTATTCGGCTATGTGCGCGGCCTTGGCCAGTATGTCTATGCCAACACGTGCGCTGCCGTACTCCGCCGAAACCTCAGCTATGTAATCCAGCACATCGTCATCGTATCCTCCATCCACCAGAGACTGCAAAGCACGATTCACCACGATCTGATATATCTCATTCTTTGTGTATCTGCGAAACTTCATCTCCCCAAACATTCCGTAAGATTTCCTGATCTTTGAATCGAAAAGTATGGCAGGATCTTCCATCACCACGAATATCGTAGATATGTTCACATCGAAGGAGTCCTTGGATCTGAAAAGATAGTAGAGTCCATCATAATCACCCTTCAGTATGTTGGAGGCCTCATCTATGACAAGAATAACGTTCTTTCCCTGATCCTTCAAAAGGCTCTCGATCCTTGTGAACAGGCTGGCATATGAAGATCTCTCCGGTACTATGATCCCGAATCTTGAAAGAAAATCAATGAGGACATTCTTCACATATCTGTAGGCGATTGCGTTGACATAGACAACATGAGGATCCTTAACCTCCCTTGCAAGATACCTCATTGTCACAGTTTTGCCCGTTCCAGAATCCCCATAAAGTATCAGATTGGTGGTTATGCCATTCTTAGTCGGTTTTATAACCGTTTCCATTATTCTGGTGAGTTCGGCATCCCTAGCTATGAGCCGCTCTGGTATGAACGATGATTCCAGTATGGATGGATTTATTAGGATGACCACGTGCCAAAATCAGGATATTATATTTATCAATTATGATATGGGTTTTGCCTTGGTCTCTGGCGCAAGAGTCACGGTTACGATGAAGCCGACGAACTCAAATATTGCGAAGAACAGGAGGCCAGAGGACATGCCAACGCTGTCTGTTATCAGGGGGAAGGCAAAGACGCCGAGTATGGCACCTATCCTCGATGCGGCAGTGGCGATGCCCATGGCCGTTCCCCTAATTCGCGTTGGAAATATCTCCACAGGATAAACGTACGTGAGGTTTGTCGGGCCGATATTGTGGAACAGATGCATGAGGGCAAAGGCAGTGAATATCATTATGAACGGCATTGTCCTGTGATCGGCATAGAGTGCAAACGTCAGCAGAGAAACACCAGCCAAACCGAAACCTACTGATTGCAGCAATTTGCGGCCCACACGCTCGATCAAAATGAGGCATATCACAAAGCCCACAATGACAGGAAGATCCTCGAGCAGCGTGGAAAGTATGCTGTTGATCGCGGATACACCAACAGATACAAATATGGAAGGAGTGTAATTCCATACCCCATAGCTTGAGACATCGTAGGAGAACCAAGCCAGGCTTGCGAATATTATGAGTGGCAGATATGATCCGGTGAATACAGATTTATAGGAGCTGGATCCCTTCTCCACCATGGGCAATTCAACGTCAGTGTATCCAACTTCTTTTCCTATGTCGTCCGCTATCTTTTTCGCTTCATCCTCCCTGCCGGCCTTTACAAGCCAGTACGGGCTCTCTGGCAGCGCACGTCTGGCAAGTATTACGATTATGGGCACTATTGCGCCAACGGCGTACATCCAGCGCCATGACGTAGATCCGAATCTGTATATGAGCGGTATAGATATGACGTAGAACACTATCGATCCTATGGTCCACATGAATATGTTGAATACCAGGAAACGGCCCCTCGATCTCCTCGGTGAGAACTCAGCCTCTATTGATGAGCTGAGCGGGTAGTCTGCGCCTATACCTATTCCTGCGAGAAGCTCAAAGATGAAGAACTCGTAGAATGTGGTTGAAAGAGCGGTTAAGATCAGAAAAAGGCTCGTTATGGCGAGATCGTAAGTGTACATCCGTTTCCTTCCGATCCTGTCGGAGAGATGCCCCATGCTGAAGCTTCCCAGGAACATTCCTATGTATATTGCTGAAGCTGCCAGCGAGACATATATTGCCCTTACCAGTATGTAGGCCTGCAGATATGTGAGAGCAGCTGAGAATATCGAGAGGCTGAAGCCATCCATGAAGACACCCATGGAAGATAGTATCGTAACTTCTATGAAGGTTGGCGTTATCTTCATCTGGTCAAAGGCTGGATGGCTGCTCTTAAATTCGACCATAGAAGATTATGCCAATGCAAGTCAAATACTTTTTTAAAAAATTCTCATGAAAAACCCAGGAAAAACGTTCATTTTTATGATTAAGATGGGCTTCGCTATGCATAAATGGTCATGGCGATGTAATCATTATTATATCCATAGACATTGAGGAAGTATGGCCTTCACATTCAAGAATGCCAGAGAGATCTACACAAGCGAAAGGAGACAGTTTATACTGGACATATTGAAGCGAACGTTTGATGAACTGGATCCATCGAGGGTGATGGCCAGTGCAGTCGAAGATCTCGATATTTCAAAGTACTCCCGCATATTTGTGATGGGATTTGGAAAGGCATCATATGAAATGTATGCTGGCATCAGAGATCACGTGAAAAGCAAGCTTGCATACGCTGGCATAATAGTGCCGGTAGATCAGGATGTCCAGGGATTCCCAGAGCTTGAGGTTCTGAGGGGGACACACCCTTACACTTCAAACATGTCCGTGTCCTCATCTCGCGTGCTCCTATCAAAGATAAAGCCTGGCCCTGATGATCTTGTTATTGTGCTGATCTCAGGTGGTGGTTCATCTCTTTTCGAGATACCAGAGGATGGCATAACGATTGAACAGATATCTGAGATATCGAAGAGAATGATGCAGGCATCCGCCGATATATACGAGCTCAATACGATACGATCATGCCTCTCTTCGGTTAAGGGTGGAAAGCTGGCAAAATTCCTGTATCCAGCCAGCATCGCAGCATACATAATATCCGATGTTCCTGGCGATGATGTATCCATAATAGCCTCTGGGCCGCTCTCTGAGAACAAACTTGATCCTGTGTCCGTATATCAGAAATTCAAGGATGTCATAGGACTGAATATCGATCGCTTTCTGAAGACGTCTATGATAGAAGATGAATATTTCAGGAAAATACAGACAAAGATCGTGCTATCCAACAGGGATTTTGTGAGAAAAATAGAAGCTTATGTTGGTGAGCCCATAGTATCAATTGGATCAGGAATAAGCGGAGACGTTGATCATGTCTCAGATAGCATAATCGCCATAGCTGAAGCAATTTCAAAGATCAAGGGAAAGTCATTCTGGATGGTCATGGGCGGCGAAACGACTGTCAATGTCAGAGGAAAGGGCATAGGTGGGAGAAATCTTGAGATCTCTCTCCTGTTTCTTAAGAAATGCACATTCAGCGATTTCCTCTTCATAAGCATAGGAACAGATGGAATTGATGGAGTGAGCCCGGCTGCTGGTGGTATAGTAGATTCTTCTCTTAAGAAAAGAATAAGTGAAGATGAGATCGATGAGGCATTGAAGAACAACGACAGCTACACTCTTCTTTCAAAGTACGGATCTGCCATAATGACAGGCAGGACAGGAAACAACGTCTCGGATCTGATGATCGCCTATGTCTCTATCTGATCCTCAGATAGAATCTTAGCAATCTCGTCAGATCGCACTATCCTTGCCCCATAGACCTTCACAAAGTAATCCTTCCAGTTCCTGTCTATCCTTGCTGCAACAGCATCTTCAACGATCATTATGTGATAGTTTCTGTAGAGTGCATCAGCGGCAGTATGCCTGACGCATATGTCCGCGTCCAAGCCTATTATCACAACGGTATCTATGCCATGGGACCGCAGGATGATATCAAGATTTGTTCCATAGAATCCGCTGTAGGTATGTTTTTCCACTATGTAATCACCAGACTCAGGCCTGATCTCATCGATCACCTCTGATCCTGAGTCGCCCTTCATGGAATGCTGGCCCCATATGTTCATCTCTGGATCGTCTGGGTAATGACTGTCATTCGTGTATACAACTGGAAGTCCTGCGTTTCGGAAGGCCTCTATGACCATTCTCGACGGTTCTACAGTCTTAAGAGCTTCCGGAGTTGCCAGCCTTCCGTGAACGAATTCGTTAACCATATCAACTACTATCAGTGCAGCCTTCATAATGTATAAATCAAATGATAGGATAAAATTTTTCTTTATATCTAGAAATTAGTACCGAACAAAAGTTCGGAACATTCAGATGAAATTATACCTCTCTTTAAGTTTTTATGGGCAGGGCCCATTCGTAGATGTCTGGCCATAGATCGAAACGATCTCGCGGTAGCCTAGCTTTCTGTAAAAGTCCTGCGCTATGAGATTCAGCGAAGGGAATTCGGCCGTGATCAGTATAATGTCCCTCTCCTTGAGTGTGCTTCTGAGAGCCTCTATTAGCATTTTTCCTATCCCCTTCCTCCTGTATTCAGGCATGACATAGAACTCTCTGATCCTGGCTTCGTATTTTGGTGTGTAGTATATTCTGAAGAGTATGTCGGCCATGAGAATGCCGACAACCTTCGAAGAGTATTCTGCCACCAAAAGCACATGCGCGTCATCATTGAGTATCTTCGTGAGGTATTTCTCGATGTCCGGTTTGGACTCCTCTGAAACCGTGAACGAGCAATCGAACTCCGAGTTCAACCTCTTCAGCCTGAGCAGTTGATCCATGACCTCTGGGAGGTCTTCCTTCTTCATCCTTCTAATATTTGTGTTCACCATTTGGCATCCTCTTTATCAATCCGAGATCCATTAGCTTGGAATAGATATTCCTATTGCTCTCTATTATCTCTCTCGCGCGTCTGTAAAAGCCCTCCTTGCTATCATTTTTCCTTGCCAGGCCTAATTCCACAGTCTTAGAGGCAACAGCAGATGCAAGGCGTGGGTAGAGCTCCCATTCCTCCATGGTTGGTACTATCTTTTCCTCGCTGGGCTCCTCCACAAAGTTGGCGATTTCGTATGATGCAGCGACCATAACATCAAAATTGACCCCCTTTGCTCTGGCATCCAGAACGCCACGGAAAACGCCTGGAAAGACTAGACTGTTATTGATCTGATTCGGAAAGTCACTTCTTCCAGTTGCAACTATTCTGGCTCCGTTTTCCTTGGCCTCCTCCGGCCACATCTCCGGTATCGGATTTGCCAAAACAAATACTATGGCATCCTTATTCATCCTCCTCACAACTTTGCTGTCTATGGTATCAGGACCTGATTTGGCAGCTGATATCAGAAGGTCTGCGCCTTCTACGGCATGGGAGAGGTCACCCTTGATCCTTTCTCCATTTGTTTCGATGGCTAGCTGATATTTCCATGGATTATTTATCATGAGTGAATCTATGTCCTCGCGCTCCGGCTGGAGGATGCCCTTTGAATCGACGAGTATCATATTCTTCATCTTGAAACCTGCAGCCTTGAAGAGAAAAGCCGCAGCTATGTTCGCTGCACCGGCGCCGTTGAATACAACTTTTACCTGATCGATCTTCTTTCCAACAACCCTCAATGAGTTTATCACACCTGCCAGAGTTATCGATGCGGTACCCAGCTGGTCATCATGCCATACTGGTATGTTCATCTCCTTCTGCAGGGTCTCGAGTAGAAAGAAGCATTTAGGGCTCTCTATATCCTCAAGGTTTATTCCACCGAATGAAGGCTCAAGAGCCTTTGCCACGCTGACGAATTCCTCTCTTGATTTTACCCTTATGGGGACGGGGATCGCGTTTACCCCGCCAAGATAGTTGAATATAAGCGCCTTCCCCTCCATAACAGGCATCGCGGCCTCTGGCCCTATGTTCCCAAGGCCTAGGACTCTAGTACCATCCGTCAATATAGCTATTGAATTCCATCTGCCTGTCAGTTCAAAGGAGAGATCCGGATCGGACGCTATCTTCTTTGAAACGGCAGCAACACCCGGAGTATACCATATTGAAAAATCATCCAGACTTCGGACAGGAACCTTTGATATTGTCTGTATTTTTCCCTTGAAGTACTCAGAATATCTGAGTGCATCTTCATTGTATTTCTCGGTTCTTTCCTGATCTTCCATTATCATCGTAGAAAGATAACCGTCAATTATTAAATTGTTTCTACGGCAATTCACGTAGAGCCATGACGAATAAAGATCATTGTTTTATCTTCAAAGGAAATTATGAAGAAGAATATATATGGAAAATGTAAAGCTCAGATGGGATCTCATTCTAAGGCCGTATATAGATTTCGTTGAAAAGAACTATCCGGACATCACAAACGAGGAAAAATTTCGTATATTGACAGATCGATTGACGAACAACGAAATAAAGAACAGGGTGCTCCTTCATGATAATGATGTTGTTGCCTATGCCTTTTACGTTGATTCTGTGTATGGCGATCGATGCATAGGAAACATAGGATTTTTAGACGAGAAATATTTCAATGAGGCGAGGGTA
Organism: Thermoplasma sp. Kam2015; assembly: GCF_003205235.1. Lineage (NCBI taxonomy): Archaea > Methanobacteriati > Thermoplasmatota > Thermoplasmata > Thermoplasmatales > Thermoplasmataceae > Thermoplasma > Thermoplasma sp. Kam2015. The sequence continues at coordinate 120,845 of NZ_QJSM01000018.1, forward strand.
TCTAATCTCCTGAACTGGATAGAAATAAACTCCGATGACAGGATGATCTTTCTAGATGAGATTTTCAATGCCAGCGAAGATGCTGAGAGGGTGCTTAAAGACAGGGGATACTCCACGCTGTCCAGGATCAGGATGACTGCTGATTTATCATCCATCAGGTACGGGCACGAAGAAATAAAATTCGAAAAGTTCGATGAAAAGATGATTCAGGAGTTCTCAGATGCTGAATTCAAGGCCTTCACAGGAACGGAAGATCAGATCCTGCTACCCAGGAGCAGGGAAATGCGCGTGAAATACCTTGCCGATGAAATAGGCGGGCAGGAGACAGCCATCATACGGGATGCAAGTCTTGTTCTGATCGATGATGGAATTAAAGCTGGCCTTCTTTCAGTTTCATATGCTGGATCGAATGATCCTTATTTCTCAGATATATTCGTTGATCCAGAGTATAGGAGAAGAGGTATTGCAAGCAGTATGATCTCTACTGCAGCCTCAAGCCTCAAGCAACTAGGATATAATTCAGTATCGCTGATAGTATCGGAAAATAATCCGGCAATTGAACTCTACAGAAAGATGGGTTTCTCATATTCAGGCCAGAGAAAGTATACGATACACTACCGCATAAGAACCTAAGAGGTAGGCATGTCAATAATTTCCAATTCATATAACACGAAACTCTTAAATTACGCAGATGTATCCAAAGATGAATAGAGATAGAATGATAAGATCTACATATTTGGGCGTTCATATAAAGCCAGTGGTGAATAGATGAGTGAAGTTGAAGATCTGCTTAAGACAGCCGATAAGAATTTCGAGAAGGAAAAGTACGTTGACTCGCTGAGGGATTATCTCGCTGTAATAGACAAGGTTGAAGATGAAGATTTGAAGGCAGAGGTCTACTACAAGATATCTCAGATATATCATTACCTTCAGAAGGATGAACCTCAGAATGCACTCAAGTATGCCCAGATGTCTCTGGACACGCATACAAAGCTGGGAGAGAACGATCTTGTGGTACTGGATCTGATAAACATAGCCTCGATACTTATGGATTCAGGAGATAAGAAGGGAGCAATAGAAAAACTGGATACGGCAATACAGAAGGCTAAAGATATGGGTGATGACGAGATCCTGTTGATAGCCCTATCCTCAAAGGCTGGAATTGTGGCGCAGGAAAACAAGGAGGAGGCTCTGAAGCTCTATGAGGAAGTTATGAAGAAGAGCCAAGAAATAGGAGACATAGACGATTATTTCGACGCCGTTCAGGGAATAGTTAATATAGTCAGGGAAGAGGATGAGCACAGGGCATTTGAGATGATAATGAAGGCCATAGAAAACCTCGAAGATTATATCGCCGGAATAAAGAACAAGAAGGAGAGGAAGGATCTGGCAGATTCATTTTCATATCTGTATGATACAGCGTCAGATATCGCCATGTCCATAGGGGATGTGGATCAGGCTATGGAGATCGCCAAGAGGTTGCAAAAGATGACATCATAATTCAAGAGGTATAATTTTTCTTTTCCTCAATCTCCCTGATGAAATCAGATACATCTATATTTTCATCAACCAGAACACTGAGCAATACAGTCTGAAACGAGAGATATTTTGTATTTTCCATCAGCGATCTTGCTCTGGTTATGGCTTCCTTCTTAGTCATTTTTCCGGATGCTGCGGCAGCATCCAGTATTCTGTCTATTATGGGTTTATCGGCATTGCTGGAAAAGAGCGTTTTTTCATCAACTGTGAAATCCAGCGGAACCACAACTCCACCGGTGCTGAAATTGGGGGAATACGCATCTCCCTTTTTCGCCAGGAGCCCTTCTGCAGTTGCCACCTCCACAAATTTCCTGACTACGTCTGGCGGCAACATCTTTCTCCTGAAAGATATGACATTTATGAAATCCTGAATTGTCAGAGAAGCCGGGCGCTTCATGTCTGCCGACACAATAGCGATGAGCTTCCTGGCAGAATCCTTATCCATGGAGGAATGATACATGATACCTAGAAATACTTTTCATAGGATCAAGTATTTAAGGTTCGCAGCGTTGAGATTAGGATGGATCTTGAGGACTTTGATCTATATTCATATTTTTATAATCTCGTGAAGCAGATACCTGATGGGTATGTGACCACTTATGGAGATCTTGCTGAGGCGCTAGGCGATCCGATAGCTGCCAGGGCAGTTGGCTATATGCTCTCTATCAATGAGGATCCGGATGGCATTCCATGCTACAGGGTGGTTCTTCATGACGGAACGGTGGGAAACTACACGCATCCTCTTGGGCCTCAGGAGAAGGTGCGGCGACTGAAAGCTGATGGGATCCCAGTTGTTTCAGGCAAAATAGAGGATTTTGAACATCATAGATTCCGGGATTTCAGGACAGATTACCCCCTGAAAAAGATGCAGGAATACCAGAGAAAGATAGCGGAAGAATACAATGAATATGGCCCAGAAAAATTTGATTTGATAGAGGCCTTCGACGTGTCGTATACCGACAGAATGGGGTTTGCCTCTTCCGTCGTACTGCATGGTGAAGAGATAAAATCCTATGTGTTCAGCGACAAGATCCGCTTTCCATACATACCGGGGTATCTGGGATTCAGGGAGTTCAAGTTCATAAGACGACTTTACAGAAATGCCGATTTGCTTTTCATAGATGGAAATGGGATACTTCATCCTAGGTACGCTGGGCTTGCAACCCATGCCGGTGTAATTCTGAATACCAGTGCCATAGGTGTGGCGAAGCATCTGACCAGATCCACGAAGCGGGATGAATATCTTTACATAGGTGGGATATTGGCTGGTATGATCATAAGGAAAAACATCATCGTGAGTCCGGGAAACAGATTCAGCGTGAGTTCGGCGGCAATGACAGTAAAAACACTGTGGGGCGATAAATACCCATGGCCTCTCAAGCTGGTGCATCAGCTTAGCACTATGCACATAGATACGGGTGGCAGGATACTTGAACTCGATGCAGAGTCCATTTCCGCCAGATAGCCTGATAATTTCAAGATTATGTTGATCGATTAGATGTTCACAAACTGCATGAGATGGATAATTCAAAACGTCTAACTGGTGCACTAATACATTTATCAGCTAAATTTGAAGTTTGGAGGAAGCGGTAAAACTCTCTCTTCGTATAAGAGATACACGGGCTTCCTTCAACAAATGTATAAATTGCATTTCCATGCTTTTGCATCCTCAGCGATAACCAGATGGTACGATACATGAACGGTATAGATTAAACTCTAATTTAAGCCTGCGGATATCACGGTATAGGTCTTGTATGGAATATACATGTAGAGGCAGATATCTCTTCGATAAAAGGAACATCCGAAGATTCCGCTGAGGGTAGATCACGCGTACTTCGTAAGCGACTCCTTTGCCCTCTCCATGAACTCTAGCGGTATCTTGGGTTCACCCTCAGCCAATTTACCCTCAATGCAGATCTCACCTATTGCATCTGAAATCTCTTTAAGTTCGGAATCGCTTTCAGCGATTATCACCACAGATGGTCCTGTGTCTATTGATAAGCTTACGGAATTCCCGCGCAATCTAAAATCCATGATATTTTTCACGATTTTCATTGTTCTGTCTGTCCATACTAAAGATGCGGATGACATCAGGATTGAATGCATCTTGAGTGTGCTGCCAAGAGCGGTTCTCATTATGGTATCCGCATCAAATTCCATGTTCAGGAAGTCAAGTACTGCCTGTCGCTGATAGGAGGCCCATGCATTGTAGAATGGCGATCTCAAGGCAGCTGAATGCGCGTCCTCAGTGCTCATATTGCCAGATAACGGAATCGCACAGATCGAGATCTTGTTTCCATTAAAGGGCAGATTCAGAGAAAAGGAACTGTCATGGGAATATCCTGAGTCAGATATCCACAGAGAAAGCGGACCATTGACGGATTTGGATCCTGACCCTGATGCAAGTCTGGCTATCTTCGAAACGAATGGGCCATCTCCGATCGATTCTTCACCAAAGACGGCCCTTGCGATAGATCTCGCAGCTGCGGCCGCCATAGAGGCAGATTCTCCAAGTCCCTTTGCGTTATCGTATTTTCTCTTCATTGAGACATAAAGATGAAATGAACCCCTCACTGAATATATGTTACGGAACACATGCAGCGCCTTTATGGCTCTTCTCTTCACGCCTTCGTCTTCCACTCCGTCGAATATGACACTGTCATTGCCAGCATCTTCGGTCAGCATAACAGCGGAGTATGCCTCAGAAAAATCTGTGTTAATTGATATAGAAGGAAAGTTGGCTATGTTGAATGTACTGTCGTAATAGCCGAGGAATTTTATCACACCCGTTATTGGATATCCAGATCCATAGAATATTTTACCATAAGATGGAACCGCATCGTATCTTCCTGTAGGAGAGTACAATCCTCTGCTCCTGATCAGAGATACAAGACGTGTTGTATACACATTATAATATTCAATTCACATATAAATACTGTGATATTGGCCGTCTTATTTGGTGAACGGTATTTCCGATCTGAAAAACAGATATACGGTGGGAAATTAGCATAACTTTAATCTATCATGTATTATTATGCTATATATGGATAGTTTCTGGAAGAAGAAGCTGGACGAATTCAATACTGATAGAAAAAATCAGGAATACGAGAGATGGGTTGCCAGCACCTTGACGCCCTGGAATAGGCAAACGGGGTATAAGGAGAAGAAATATCAGAATTCATCCGAGATCACGTTAAAGGAGATATATACAAGGGAAGACGTTCCGGACGTAGAAAAGAGGCTTGGAATGCCGGGTGAATATCCATTCACCAGGGGTATATACCCAAACATGTACAGGGGCAAGCTTTGGACCATGAGGATGTTTTCTGGTTTCGGCACGCCGGAGGATACCAACAGGAGACTGCACTATTTGATTGAAAATGGAGAAACCGGTCTCAGCATAGCCTTTGATATGCCGACGCTTTACGGATATGATGCAGATAACCCAAGATCCGAGGGGGAAATAGGCAAATGCGGTGTGAATGTATCAACGCTAAAGGATATGGAGACCATATTCAGGGGCATAGATCTTGGAAAGGTTTCAACCTCCATGACGATAAATGCACCAGCGGCCATTCTGACAGCCATGTACCTGGCCATAGCCAAAAAGCAGGGTGTACCGTTCGATAAGGTGTCCGGTACAGTTCAGGCTGACATACTCAAGGAATACATCGCCCAGAAGGAATGGATGTATCCGCCGGAGGCGCACATCAGGATAATAAGGGATATGATGGTCTACTGCACGAAGAACGTTCCTAAATGGAACTACATAAGCATATCGGGATACCATATAAGGGAAGCCGGTTCCAGTGCAGTTCAGGAGCTGGCTTTCACGCTTGCGGACGGTTTTTATTACGTCGATCTCGGCATAAAATCGGGCCTCAATGTTGATGATTTTGCTCCGCGCCTTTCGTTCTTCTTCAATTCGTCAATAAACTTCTTCGAGGAGATTGCCAAACTCAGGGCCGCGAGACGCATATGGGCCACCGTCATGAAGGAAAAATATGGAGCAAAGAATCCAAGATCAATGACGCTGAGGTTCCATACCCAGACCTCAGGTTATACTCTGACGTGGCAGCAGCCTCTCAACAATATAATCAGGACTACCATAGAAGCCATGGCTGCCGTGCTCGGCGGTACGCAGAGCCTGCACACAAACTCCTATGATGAGGCATGGGCCCTTCCATCAGACGGTGCCGTCAAGGTGGCTCTCAGAACGCAGCAGATAATAGCGGAGGAGAGTGGCATTCCAGACGTTATAGATCCGCTCGGCGGATCTTATTATGTAGAGTGGCTCACCGATAAGATGGAGGAGGAGGCCTACAAATACTTTGACAGGATCGAGAGCATGGGCGGGATACTCGAGGCGATAAAGAAGGGGTACATACAGAAGGAAATTGCTGATACATCATACAAGAGGCAGAAGCGGTTGGAGAATGGAGAGGAGATAATGGTTGGCGTTAACAAATACATAGAGGAAGGCGAAGAACCCATAAATTATCTCAAGATAGATAAGAAAGCGGAAGAGGCCCAGATTGCAAGACTCAGGGAGATCAAAAGAACTAGGGATGAAGCAAAGGTTAAGAAGGCACTCGAAGATCTCAGAAATGCGATGCTGGACGAAAATGAGAATCTGATGCCCTATTATATCAGGGCTGTTGAGTCGTACGCCACAGTTCAGGAGATATCGGATGTAGGGAGGGAGGTATTTGGAAGCTGGAAAGAACCTGTCATCGTCTAGACCCATTAAGGTGCTTCTTGCCAAACCTGCTATAGACGGCCATGATCGTGGCATATTCGTGCTTGCAAGGGCGCTGAGGGATGCCGGTATGGATGTAATCTATGCCGGCCTGCTCCCGACCCCTGAACAGGTCGTGGATATTGCAATAAGCGAGGATGTTGATGTCATAGGCTTAAGCCTGCTGAACGGCGCCCACATGACCGCCTTCAAGAAGGTCGTTGATCTCCTCAAGGAGCGCGGAGTGGATGATATAGCGGTTGTTGGTGGCGGGATAATACCCGACGATGATAAGCCCAAGCTGGAGGCTATCGGAGTGACCGGAAACTATGGGCCTGGTACGCCGCTTGCCACCATAATAGAACACATACGTAAGCGTGGAGAAGAGGCTAGAAGGAAAAAGGAGATGTAAATGGATACGCGTTCCATCATAGAAGGCATTGCTGCGCATGATCCTAGGATCATCGCTCGGGCCATATCCATCATAGAGGAGGACAATGAAAGGTCATACGAGATAATAAGGGCTATTTACGGTATGACGGGGCATGCGCATATCCTTGGTATAACTGGGCCTCCTGGCGTCGGTAAGAGCACCATGATCGGTATACTGTCCAGAAAACTGACCGAGATGGGAAAAAAGGTATCCATACTGGCTGTTGATGCAAGCAGTCCTTTCAGCGGCGGTACCATACTGGGAAACAGGATAAGGATGCAGGATACGCTCTCCAAGTATGGAATATATATGAGAAGCGTCTCTAACAGGGGAATGACCGGTGGTCTCTCAAGATCCACATGGAACATGGTGAAGATACTCGATGCCGCAGGAAACGATTTCATAATAATAGAGACGGTAGGAGCCGGACAATCTGACATAGATATTGTTTATCTGGCAGATACTGTAATAGTAACTCTGGCGCCAGGTCTTGGCGACAGTATACAGGCGATAAAATCGGGAATGATGGAGATCGGGGATATCTTCGTCATAAACAAGATGGACAGGGAAGATTCGTTCTTTGCCCTCAAGGATATAATGGACAATGTCTATGAAAGGAACGGTTGGATGCCAAGGGTTGTCGGCACGAACTCCCTGAAGGGGGAGGGTTATGGTGAACTGATAAGGGCAATAGAGGAACATCGCGTATTTACCGAAAAAAATGATGGAAAGAAGAAGATAAGGTACAGGGAAGAGGTGAGACTTGCGCTCTCCAGGATAATTGACCGGAGCGTGTGGCGTGAATTCGGCAGGTTTCTGGAGAATGGCGAAATAGATGGATACTACGATGAACACGTCGATCCAAACACGGTTGCCATGGAAATATTCCGTGAAAACAGTGCATTTGCTCACAGTCATTCAGTTGAGGGAAGGGTAGAATCCTGAATATTTTTTACTTTCTATTATGCGATCTCCTCCAGTCATAGCACATATGGGATACAGACATGCATTATTTATGGATAAATTAGGTGCCAGAGTAGGCATTAAGAATTAAACAGTGAAATGCACCAGGAATAAAAAACGGAATTGGTTTGCAGATTTTTTAGTGGATATTATCGTATAAAACGAGGAAGATTCCGTATACTCGTATGCATTATGTCTGATTGATGAAAATCTAGGAAATATCAGAAGAAAAGATAATAAAAAGAAAAATTGATGACTCAGATATGAACGGCCTTGTGGACTGCATCGTCCATGAGGGCCAGCGCGTATCCGGTCATCCTTTCAAGCTCCTTGTTAGACTCGGATGAGCTCTTTATGTTTTCAAGTATTTCATGCGCGTTCCTTCTTATTCTTGGAGCCATGTTTATGTCTTCGGTCTTGAACATGTTGATGATGTTCTCCATGGTATTTATCAGTAGCAGTATCTCATCTCTCAATTTCATGTCTTCCTGCTTTATGTTTCCTATGAGCAGCCTCGTGTGCGTTATGAATCTGCCCAGATCCCTTGAAGCCACGGCATATAAAATTATATCCTTTATCGGCACGTCAAGTTTGTACTTGTCGTCACGCTGTACTGTCAGGGCTATACTTCTTATCAGCTTGTAGTAATCGGAATTCAGCGCAAGGCATCTGGACGTCAGATCCTGCTTCATATCCTCTCTGGGCGTCTCTATGACCTTAGTCACGTCCTTTAGGATGGATAAGGCCTTATTCGAGAAATCGAAGAATGAGTCCTGAACCTTCAGTATCTCCTCATCTACCTCGAATATCAGCGAATTGAATGTTTCCTCCTTCAGGTTAAGGCCAGGCAGCTCCAGCTGCAGCATCTTAATTCTGTCCTTCACATCCCTTGAAATGACATCTTTTGACTGCAGCGATATCTTTGTCATCCCCTGCATATAGTAAACTGAGATCAGATATTCAGCAGTCTCTTCATCTGTATATTCTATCACCCTCTCGGAATTGAAGTCCTTCTTGGGCCTTATCTTTATTATGCCGGATGATTCAAAGACCTCGACCTCCCTTGTGACGTCAAGGCCGTTGTCTCTAACCCAATCTGATGGCAGAGACACTATGTAGCTTCCCCCCTTTATCTTCTGAATTCTTCTCAAATTTGTTGACATTTCAGTTGGGAGATTTATAATTTATATAAACCTTTTCCCATCATTGATCGAAATTCGCAAAGAAATATTAGTTAATTTTTGAAAATAAATCTATAACATGGTTTCATTTATAATATTTAAGTAATTAGATATTAAGAATTGAAGTGGGATGATAATCAAAATATCCTATAAATATAGCTTTTTGTTGATTTTCCATGGTGGAGGCTAAAACAGATATTTCATGATTATATCTATCAAAGTGGTACGCGGGCACTGTTGCCCATGGTCACGGGCATCATTGAGAACATCAGATTCTGATTTGGGCGCATGATTCATCTCTTTTATGTGGAAGTGCAGGGCAATATTATCCATATATTATGTTCTATCTGTGCATTTCTTGCACATAATGAAAAATAATTATCTCAACTTCGAATTTAATGTTATGAAATTCAACATTCTATATATCTATTCCATCTTGCTGGCCCTAGCCTCCTTTGCGCTGGCGGTGGCTTCATATGTGGTCAGCGGTCAGGCCCTGTGGTGGGGTGTGACCGGAGCAGAAAGCCAGATGGGAGGAGAATTCTGGAGCTTCTTTGGATTAGATATATCAAAGTTAGCATATTACCATGTGTATCCCATACCGGAGATAGACAAGGCTTTCACTTGGTTTCTTGTCTTCGGAATAATAATCGGTTCTTTCGTAACCTCTCTTGCCAAAGGGGAATTTTCCATAAGGCAGGTTCCCAACAGAAATCTCTCTCTACAGGCACTGATCGGCGGTATACTGATAGGCTATGGAACTAGGATGGCAGGCGGATGCAACATAGGCGACTTCTACTCCGGGTTTGCAACTGGAAGCTTCTGGGCATTCCCCTTCTTTCTATCCATGCTTTCAGGCATATACTTGATACTGCTGTTGTCCAGATCAAGATGGTTTTCGCGTTTCTTTGCATCTGCTAAACCAAGATCCACCTTTGTTTGGCTTGGCAGAAAGATTCAATATTCGATGCTAGCCATCTCTATTGCGGTAGTAGGAGCTATGATCTATATGTTTCAGGACACAATGGTCAGGATATGGCTCGTATTCGGTATGATTCTTGGATCCGTGGGATACCTGGGTACTCTGTGCTTTCAGACCTCGTTCAGGGAAACACTTGGTGTCTCCAGGGATCGCGAGATGATCAGACTGATTGCTGTATCTCTACTTGTGGTATCTGTGCTTGCGCAGATCTCTATCTTCGCACTACATTTGCGCACGAATTTCTTCTTCGATCAGAATCAGAGCGTGTTGTATCAGATAATTGGGGGCTTCGTCTTCGGGCTTGGGATGGGTCTGGCCTTCAACTGCACCTTCAGTATGGAATGGAGGATGGGTTCTGGAAACATCCAGGCGCTGATAACCTTTATTGGTCTTACGTTCATAGGTGCACCCCTTTATGCGCTCTCATACTCATTCTGGCATTCATTCATCCCCGTACTTGTTTATCCTGCGACATACTGGCAGTTTTCAATATATAGATACGGAATACCTGGTGCAGTGCTGATCGATCTCTTCCCGATTATGTGGATAATCTTCTTTGGATACCGCAGAGGATCCGAACTGAAAGAGGAGAAGACAGAAACCTCTGGAAGCATGGCCTCATGATACGGTGAACGCCATGTATACCGAGGAAAACTTTTCGGAGATCAGATGGGGTTAATGATTTGTATTATATATATAATTTAAATATGGTCTGCAATGATAGATGTAAAGCTCCTGAGATCCAATAGAGAATTATTTGAGAAGAACTGTGAATACAGAGGCGTGGATAAGGCGCCTATTGATGAATTTTTCAGGCTGGATGAGGAGTGGAGAAACATAAACAAGGATCTCAATAACCTGAGATCACAGAAGAATAAGGAGACAAGGAAGATTGCTGAACTGATCAAGAAGAATGAGGACCCATCCCTAGAGAAGAGGAACGTAGAGGAGATAAACGCTAAAATTTCGGATCTTGAGGATAGACTGAGAAAGATCGAGGAGGAGAGGGATCGGATCCTGTGGACCATACCTAACCTGATCCATGAGAGCGTTCCTGTCTGCTTTGGAGATGAAAACAACAGGCTCGTCAGATATGTGGGTCATGCGAAAGTATTTAAAGACGATGTTGATGAATTTGAAAAATACTCTGGCAACAGTGAGGATTATGAGGTCATCTATGAGAGGCCGAAGAGCCATGTGGACCTGGGCCAGGATCTTGGCGTCATAGATCTCGAGAGTGCAGCAAGGATATCTGGTTCGCGTTTCTATTTCATAAAGAATAGGCTCCTGAAACTTGAGATGGCCCTAGAAAACTACGCTGTTGATTTCCTCTCGCAGCGCGGGTTTTCTGTTGTTGAACCTCCATACATGCTCAATCTGGACAGCATGAGAGGCGCAACTGACCTTGAGACCTTTAAGGATACGCTGTATAAGATAGAGGGTGAAGATCTTTACCTTATAGCCACCTCGGAGCACTCAATCGCGGCGATGCTCTCCAACCAGTTCCTTGAGGAGAAGGAACTTCCGGTTAGGGTTGCCGGCATATCGGCATGCTTCAGAAGAGAGGCCGGCGCACATGGCAAGGATACCAAGGGGATATTCAGAGTGCATCAGTTCAACAAGATAGAGCAGTTCGTGTTCTGCCGGCCTGAGGATTCATGGGACTTTCTTGAGGAGATCCTGGGAAATGCTGAGGCAATATACCGCAGCCTGGGCATACCCTACAGGGTCGTCAACGTCTGTTCTGGAGAGCTAGGCCGCCTCGCGGCAAAGAAATATGATATAGAGGCATGGTTCCCGGCTCAGGGAAAATTCAGAGAGATAGTTTCAGCATCAAACGACACCGACTATCAGGCCAGATCGCTTAACATAAAGTACAGGACGAGCGACGGAAACAAGTTCGTTCACACGCTCAACAGCACCGCCATAGCAACTACAAGGATCCTCGTTGCCATAATGGAGAATTTCCAGGAAGGTGACAGGATAAGAATACCTGACGTTCTGGTTCCATACACCGGATTCCAGTACATAGAGAAGGAATGAGGTTAAGTTCCCTCATCCCATGAATTCAAATATCTGATCTGTTCTTCGTTCAGCTGATCGAGCTCGCCTCCGAACTGTTTCAGTCTTATTTCTGCAACGTATCTGTCGATCTCGGCTGGAACCGGATAAACCTTCTTTTCCAATTTTTCGTGGTTCTTTACAAGGTACTCAGCTGTGAGCGCCTGAAGCGCAAAGCTCAGATCCATTATCTCAACTGGATGGCCCTGGCCAGCCGCCAGATTCACGAGCCTTCCATCTGCTATTATGTCCACGGTATTTCCATTTTCCAGCTTGTACCGCTTTACAAATTCCCTGACTTCCTTTTTCTCCAGCGATCTCTTCTCTATCTCGGAGACCGCAACCTCGTTATTGAAATGGCCAGCGTTGGCCATAACTATGTTTTTCTTGGCCACGAGGGCATCCTCGTATTTGACAACGTCCTTCATGCCTGTTGCGGTTATGACCATATCGGCATCTCTTATCGCCCTGTTCATCCTCTTCACCTGGAAACCGTCCATTATTGCCTCGTTCGCCTTTATCGGGTCAATCTCGGTTACTATAACGTTTGCACCCATGCCCTTCAGTCTCATGGCTATTCCACGGCCGCAATATCCGTATCCAGCCACCACCACGGTTCTTCCCGCGATCAGAAGATTTGTTGCATTCATTATCCCGTCAAGCGTGCTCTGACCTGTACCATATCTGTTATCGAAGAGGTGCTTCATGTTTGCATCGTTAACATCGAACATTGGAAAGAGAAGTACTCCTGCCTTTTCCATCGCCTTAAGCCTCTGGACGCCTGTCGTTGTTTCCTCATTTCCCCCGATTATGTTCCGGGCAAGGTCCTTTCTTTCTGTATGCACTATCTTCGTGAGATCGCCGCCGTCATCTATGATTATATCTGGCTGAACATCAAGAGTTCGGTGAAGATACTCATAGTATTCTTCATTCGTCTCGCCCTTTCGTGCAAAAACGGGCATTCCATAATCTTCCTTTAAACTCTGCACCACAGAATCGTCGGAACTCAGTGGATTGCACGATGCCATCTTGATCTCTGCACCGCCTTCCTTCAGTAGGAGGGCAAATATCCCGGTCTTCGCTTCAACATGAAGGGCCATTGCTATCCTTATTCCCTTGAACGGTTTCTCTGTTTGAAACCGCTTTCTTATCTCTGCCATGACTGGCATATGATCCCTGGCCCAGGCCAGTCTCAAGAAACCCTTGCTTTCTTCCATGCATAGAATATAGTGCTGATGTTGATAAAAGTTGATATTTAGTATCTAAATTCTTAATTAGTTAAATGAAATCAGGGCTCTGTGTTTGAGAACACATTCAGAAGGATAGGCACATTTTCAGCTAGGCACAGTGCAGCAGTAATAGTTGCCTGGATCTTGGTTCTGGTAATTCTGGCGCCATTCGCTCCTGCTCTCTTTTCAGATACCAGTTATAACATAGCAAGCGATATAGTACCACCGAATTCTCCGGCCAATATAGCGTCTAACCTGCAATCACAGTATTTTAACTCTTCCAACGATTCATCTTTTGTCATCGTCACAAACAATACGAGTATAGACAGCATCGCATCGTTGCATGCTCTCATGAATATGCAAACGGCGATTCTGTCATATCTGCACAGAAATGGTTTCTCTGCAAACGCCTCAAGTATAATAACCATTGAAAACAGCACCTTACGGTCTGTATCTCTATCACTTGGGAGGGAGCTGTCAGGAATATATAAATTGAATGAAAATCTATATAATAGCAGTATTAAGATAAACCAGACATTAAATCTAACGGCTGATTTTCTCTTTATTCCTGCGCTGGCCTATGTTAAGTATTTTGATATAACATTTGAAAGCGGCAAGAATTTAACACGGTCAGAGCTGTCGGGATACAGCAATGCAACCCAGTATATGTTGTACTTCTCCAAAACTCCATACGCTTCTCTTGCATCGCCATACCTGGCATCGTTCTCTGGATATATGAATAAAACTATAACAGGAAATGTGAGTTCTTTACCTGAAATTGCGAATACAGCTGTTAATGTGACAGCACTCGAACTTTCGAAAGAACTGGCTTCTGCCTCTCCATTTCTTTCCTTGGCGCTGATGTCAGTTGATGAGAACCTCACAATGACAGATTTCGTAAATATGTCTATATATATTCCATTTGCCAGACAGTTTGTGGCAAACTCATTGATCTCTGATCTTTCAGGATATTCATCCATCATATCGGATCTAAACACAACCGCTGATCGTTTTGTCCTATCAATAGTGAACATATCACTGAAGGACAACTATGCGGGTATACCGCATCTCACATCTTCTGAGGTATACAACGGTACGATATACAAGTTCAACGGAAATCCACTGGTGAATCTGAATTCTAGGTATCTTCTACCATACCTTATGGATCTCCTAAACGCCGGCAATACTAATGGTTCATATATAAACAGCACTGTCAATCATACGCTTTACGATGAAACATTTCTGAGCTATCCCGTGGTTCCGTCGCAGTATGTGATGGGTTCTTTTGTAGGTTATGGCAACACAACCGAGATCTTTGCATTCTCACTGAATAAGAATTATACAATATCTACGCTGAATTCGGTGAATAAGATAGCCTCCTCATATGTTTCCACAAAGCCGGTTAACGGTGTATATTATACTGCTGGTACAGATGTCCTGGATCAGCAGATAGAACAGGAGGTCATGACTGGATTGGTGCGGGCACTCATTATAGGCATAGTGCTGTCCATACTCATAGTTGGCCTTTTCTTCAGATCTCCCGTCGCCGCATTTCTTCCATTCAGTCTCTTCCTAATGTCATCCATAATTTCATTTGGCCTCAACGATCTTTTGTATCGTTATATCCTGCATTCAACGGTGTCGTTCGTCACCCCAACGCTGCTGCTCATACTCCTGCTCGGTCTCACCAGCGATTATGTTGTATATATAATGTCTAGGTACAGGCGCGAACTCTACAGAAACGGCGGTGACCCTATCCCAGAATCCTCTAAGTGGGCCGGTCATGCCGTCTTCACGTCCGGTATAACGGTCGCTCTTTCCTACATAGTGCTCTATCTGTTCAAGGTTCCAATATTCAGCGACGCTGGTATCACGAACGCTGTGGGCGTTATAGTATCCATAATGCTGGCAAATACTTTCCTCATAGCTCTTTTCAGCAGGTTGGGATACCGGACGTTCTGGCCGGCTAAGAACAAAAGGATACCCATGGAGGGTACGATGGAAAGAATATCAGGTATTGTACTCAGGAACAAGAAGAAGATACTGGTAATATTCATGTTAGTCGCTTTCGGATCGCTGTACGTTTATGCCTCCACACCGACCAATATGAATGTCTTCAGCCTCATACCACCCAGCAGCGGCATACAGTCCGCAGTGGTGGTAAACCAGAGCTTCCACAGGGATCTTTTCTTCGAGAGTTTTGTAATCGTGAAATTCAGCGAGCCAGTGATATCCAATGGAACATACAATGTTGCGGAGATAAATCAGATCACCAAGCTGGAGAACATGATAGCAGGTCTCAGCGGTGTGGCAGAGGTTTATGGTCCGACCTATCCATACGGCAAGTACGTCAATCTGGACAGGCTCCCATCAAATTACGTTTCCACCTACAGATCTCAGATAAACTCCTACATTGGAAAGGATCCAAGGTACGTGATGATTGAGTTTGAATTATCCAACATAAGCTGGTCTAATGCCGCCACCTCGTTCATAAACAGGCTTCCATCGGAGATATCATCCTACATGGGCAATTCGCTTACGTTTTATGTTGGTGGTCTTACGGCCGGTCTTGATGCCGCCTATAGCCATACACTGCATACATTTGAGGAGATGATACCAATACTGGCGGCCTCTATATTCGTCATATTGGCCATACAGCTCAGCTCAGTATTCACTCCGTTGAGGCTTATACTTATGGTTCTTGCATCTGTCATAGTGGGCCTCATGATAATTTACTGGATAGTCTACTATGTCTATCATCTCCCAATAATCATATTCATGCCCATGTTCACCTTCGTCACTCTCCTGGCGGTGGGCCTTGATTACGACATATTCATGATTACGAGGGCCAGAGAGGGCGTGATGAAGGGAATGACAGACGAGGATGCCATAACCACAAGCATAAAGGAGAATGGTGGTATAATAGTCACTCTTGGTTCGCTGCTTTTCGTCACATTCGGTTCGCTCTACTTCAGTGATCTTCAGCTGATCGAGGAAATAGGCGGCGGATTAGCCATAGGCGTGCTCATAGATACTTTTCTGAGCTGGCCGTTCTTCGTTCCGGCCGTCATGCTCCTGATGAAGAAATGGAACTGGTGGCCATCTAGGATCAGAAAGATTTAAATATTTATTTTTAATATTAGGTTGTCAACCATCGGTTGACAAGTAGGTGGTGAATATGGCAAAGAAGGATGAATTCGATGATTGGGACGACATGTTTGACGAGTTCTTCAAGGACTTCGGCATAGACATAAAATCCCTGAACAACAGGCTGATGAGGATATGGAACAGGATACTTAACGATCCGAACATGACCATGTCTGAACCATATGTGTACGGATTTACATACAGAATTGGCTCCGACGGAAAACCTATATTCCAGGAATTCGGTAATGTACCTGGTATAACGAGGGGGGCGAGGCCTATAGAGCGCGGAGTTAGAGAGCCGATAACCGATATCAACGACGACGAAAAGAAGGTCTACGTGACATTCGAGCTTCCAGGCGTCAGCAAGGAAAACATAGATCTGAAGATATCAGAATACAACATAACGCTGAACGTGGATGAGGATCAGAGGAAGTACTATAAGAGCATAGACTTCGACTACAAGCTTAAACCTGAGACCGCCGCGGCAAAGTTCAACAACGGCCTTCTGGATGTGACGGTTGAAAAGGCCACCAGCAAGGAAGGCAGTGGAAGGAAAGTTTCGATAGAATGATGGACGACATAGATCTTTTTATTTCTGCCATTGAAAATTCTACGAGGCGTGAGATTATAAAGATGCTCACTCAGCTTGAGAGATCGTATGCTCTGGAGCTGAGCAAGAGCATCGGTCTCAGCCAGCAAGCCATATTGAAGCAACTTGATCTTCTTGAAAAGGCTAATCTAGTAACCAGCATAGGGTTTGTTCCAAGTGATCTTGGCGCCAAGAGGAAGATATATCTGCCCTCTGGATTCTCATCAGTGTTCATAGACTATGGGCGCAACTTCTTCGCCATAAGGCGCATACCTATCGAGACCAAGGAAACTAGGATCGAAGGCATGGGAGATGCTATGAAAAGATTGAGAGATATCAACAGGCAGATAGACGATCTCACAAGGATGCGCACAGATCTGATAAAGGAAAAGGACAGCCTGATAACCGCAATAAAGGACAGCTTGGATCAGAATGATGGGATCTCCCGTGAGGTGATCACTGTATACCTTGATACGATGAGCATCGCGGAGACTGCAAGGATCACCGGCCTCAGTGAACTGGAGGTAGCTGAGATACTCAGCAGTCTTGGTCTGATTGAAGATGGAATAGAGGAATAATTTCGCTTTTTCATATCCGCATTCATCTAAACTTTGTCGTATTACGCTTCTGGTTGAAAAATGATATATAGATGCATGAATTATTTTTTCAGGTGAAAAAAAATGTCTGATGAAAGCAGGTTTCCATTGATAGGTGAGAAATTCCCCGAGATGGCGGTGGAAACGACGCAGGGCAGCATGAAGCTTCCTGATCAGTATAAAGGTAAATGGTTCATGCTGTTCAGCCATCCAGGTGACTTCACTCCGGTCTGTACCACCGAGTTTTACTCATTCGCAAGGCGATACGACGACTTCCAGAAACTCAATACAGATTTGATAGGACTTTCCGTGGACAGCGTTATAAGCCATATAGAATGGATAAACTGGATCAAGGACAACCTGAAGATCGAGGTTCCGTTTCCAATAATCGGAGATTCGATGGGGCGTGTTGCTTCAAGGCTTGGGATGATACAGGCCGAGTCCTCAGCAGCGACTGTCCGCGCGGTATTCATAGTGGATCCAAACTCTGTGGTCAGGCTCATAATGTATTATCCTCTGGAGATTGGCAGGAACGTTGATGAGCTTCTTCGGGCCATAAAGGCGCTGCAGACGTCAGATAAATACAAGGGTGCAATGCCTGCCAACTGGCCATACAATGAACTGATAGGCGAAAAGATGCTCAACTCCGCGCCGAAGAATGTGAAAGACATCCCGGCAAGGATGAAGGAGTACAAGGGCTATGCATGGTGGCTGACGTACAAGGATGTACCGGATAACGAGGTTCAGGAGATAAAGAAGATCGTAAAAACAAAGGACGAGAAGTGATTTTTTCATTTTTCAATATTCATAGGTTTTTCAACTATGTTCAATAAATTTTTATGATTGTTAACGCTGAAAGATTATGGAAATCAGGACTGCTGCAGTCGTGGGTAGCGGGGTCATGGGACAGGGCATAGCCCAGGTCTTTGCCCGGTCTGGATATCCGGTTACCATAATCGATGTCAGGGAGGATATCCTCGCAAATGCCATAAAAAATATACGTGAAGGTCGCTATGGGCTGATAAACCTTGTGAAAAAGGGCACGATCACCGAGGCAGAAATGAACGTAATTATGGGCCGCATAAAAACTTCAACGGAGTACCAGTCGTTATCGAATGCGGACATAGTCGTGGAGGCGGTGCCCGAAGATCTCAATCTCAAGAGAAAGGTGTTCGTGGAGATAGAGAAGCATGTGCGTGAGGACACCATAATGGCCTCCAATACTTCTGGCATCACCATAGCGGAAATAGCTCAGGATCTTAAGGCAAAGGGGAGAGCTGTTGGAATGCACTGGTTCAACCCGGCCGGCATAATGAAGCTGATAGAGGTTGTCAGGGCAATGATGACGTCGGAAGATACGCTGAACACAGTGGTTGATCTTTCAAAAAAGCTTGGGAAAACGCCAGTGGTGGTGGCAGATGTTCCAGGCTTCTTCACCACCAGGTTCATAGCGGGGTGGCTCCTCTCAGCGATCAGATCCTATGAGGAGGGGGTAGCATCCAAATCCGACATAGATACGATGACGAAGCTTGCATTCGGCTTCCCCATGGGGCCGTTTGAACTCATGAATATAATAGGAATAGATACGGTGTATCATATAGCCGAATACCTCAGGGAGGAGACTGGCGATCCACAGTTTGTTCCGCCAATATCCCTGAAGCAGATGGTGATCAACGGATACCTCGGTGATCCAAAGGTCAAGTATGGTAGCAGGGGAGGCTGGTTCGACATACAGTGATATCAGATGGCGTCCGATGAGAGATGGATCAGTATAGCTGAGATGAACGATCAGCTGATCTCCTGCAGGAAATGTCCAAGGCTAGTCCACTTCAGGGAGGCTGTTGTGGGCAGAGATAAACGTTTCCGCGGTCAAGCATACTGGGCCAGGCCGGTTCCAGGATATGGAGATATCAACGGCCATATCCTGATAGTCGGACTGGCCCCGGCAGCCTCAGGAGGAAACAGAACAGGAAGGGTCTTCACTGGAGATAAGAGTTCAGACTTCCTGGTTTCATGCCTGCACGAGGTGGGGATAACAAATCAGCCAACTTCGGAGAGCAGGGACGACGGTTTAAAGTACAATGATGCGTATATAACTGCAGCCGTGAAATGCGTACCACCAGATAATAAGCCAACGCCGGAAGAGATCACAAACTGTTCTGTGTATCTCCGTTCTGAGATATCGATGATGAAAAACCTCAGGGTGATACTTGTACTCGGTCAGATAGCATTTCAGGCAGTTCTTAAGCTGCTTGCTGATCAATCGATATCAAGATCCGGATACAAATTCTCTCACGGCGCAGTGTACAGTCTGAACGGTGTAAGCGTAGTGTGTTCTTACCATCCAAGCCCGCGCAATGTGAACACAGGCAAACTGAGCAGAGACGATTTCATAGGCGTTCTGAAGAAGGTCAAGGAGCTGGCATCGAACTGATCCTCGATGCGGGTTCATAGCGATATCATGAGGCTGTATACCCCGGCCGACTCAATTATCGCTATGGTTGCCCAGTATATGGCCATATACCATCTTTTCATCGGATTTCCTTTCATGACGGTGCTGTCCGAAACAAGAAGACCAAGGAGAATGGCCACAGGAGCAAGAACTATAACGAACACTATCATGAGATCGATGACCAGCGATAAAAGGTAGGATGAAGCTACGATGGCTATCGCCGCTGCGGGTATGCTCTCCGTCATATAGAGGGTCAGGAACTTTCTTCTATCTGATATGACGCTCTGCCTTATGGAGGATCTGTCGCCATATGTACGATCCTCATTCCTTATGATGTATCTGCCATATCTGTGGAATTTCCATCCGAGTGCTTCCGCTATACCCCACGTTGAGGCAAGCGATATGACTATCAGCGCAAGAAAACCAGCGGTGAAGAAGCCGGCAGCCATTATGTATGGCGCAAGGCTCCCAAACGGCTTCAGGGCACGATCAAGCATCATCGGATCCGTTGCATATCCCCCTATGAACGTTCCCGCTATGACGGTCATGATCATGAGGAACTCGCTTACAATGGACCCTATTGCAGTTTCATTTCTGCTTATCTTGATATCCCGTCTCTCCATTCTCTTCTGGACGCTCGCTCCTGCCTGATAGAATATCATGAATGGCATTATCACGGCTCCTATATTTGCTATAAGGAGCGTCTCATATGTTCTATCGGTGTAAGGCTGTATTGGATTAAGACCAACATGGATTATCTCATAGATCGACGGTTTCATGAGGAGTGCGCTTGCTATTATAGATATCACAAGTATTAGCGATATGAAGAGGAGCATCTTTTCAATTCTGCGATATCTTCCCGCCATTATTATTGCGTTATGTATTAAAAATATAACCGGAATGGATACTATGGGTGGAATTCCTATCATGTAAAGGCCGATAGCCATACCGCTGTATTCAGCTATGTACGATAGCACATCTGTCGAAGCCATCGGTATTGCAGCTATGAGTGCAAGTTTCTTTCCATACCTTGTCCTCACGGCTTCACCAAGCCCCATACCGGAAAATATGCCAAGGTATCCTGCGGCATTCTGTACGATGAACAATGGCGGTATGAGAATGATCATTATGAATATCATCCGATAGCCGAAGGCTGCGCCGGACTGAAGGCCTGTTATAACGCTTGCGACATCCACATCGGCCATCATCACGATCCATGCTGGGCCGATCCTTGACATGATCCTGTGTATACTGGCCGGTTTAGTGATCTCAATATTCATTGCGACACCGTAAGGATAACCTTACATCGTTATTGAATATATAAATATAATGTAAGATGAAGAAAAAAATACCAATCTATAAGTTCAGTGCTCTCCTGGAGGAAACACCGTACTGTCGTAATCCCTGTATCTTCTATCCTCAAATCGCAGCATATCAGGATTGATGTTCCTGCGTACTGCGAGATAATAGGCAAGATAGTAGAGATCGAGAGTATTCAGAAAAGATGCGGAAAATTCATCAGGTGGGTCATTGTAGATGCTCAGATCTCCCTCGCCGTTGATCACCAGAGTTGTCGATCCAACGTATCGCGACGCCCTAACGATCTGATCGCCTCTTGATCTGTCCTTCTGGCCCTCTATGAGGATCACCAGCGTATGATCATCCATCACCGCTGTGCATCCGTGATTGAATTCTTCGAATTCTATGCCTTCCGCATGCATGTGTGTCGCCTCCTTTATCTTCTGCGCCGCCTCCCTTGCAACTGGAAAGTTATAGCCGGATCCAAGCACAAATATATCGTTAATATGATCGAGATCCTCCGATATGGTCTTCATCTCGGCATCATCGCTGGAGACATGCTTTACTATCTCCGATCTTAGGGCCTTCATGTCGTATGATAGATTTCCATAGTAATCCGAAATGTAAAGGGCTGCGAAGGCGTTGTTGAAAAATGCCTTGGTGTTGCAGAGCGATAGATCCTCATCAGCTATGGTTATGGGATGATCCACCGCTTTTGAGAGTGGTGAATCTGCATAATGTGTGATACCAGCCGTTATTGAGGTTTTTCTGGCCTTAATGGCGGCATCAACGGTGCTCTTCGTCTTCCCAGTGTGGGATACAGCGATGGTGGTGGCACTGGATCGCATGTAATTCAGATATTCATAGGCCTGCACAACGGAATGCCTTCTGGCGGTCTCATCGAGTATCTGGCTTCCAACATACGCGGAATGGTAAGCTGTGCCATTACCCAAGAAGAGTATATGATCGCCCAGGAATGACAGATCTATCTTCTCCATTGAGGATAAGGTTCTATCTATCCCATTTGGGATATCTCTCATCATATCGTACATCACGTAAGGATGCGATCGCCTTACTTCCGGTAATTTGTCCGTCATCGTCGCTGTATTCCTTATTAATTAATAAAAATTGGTAAAAAATTGAAAGCGCAATGAATTAATTGCCTTAATGCATCATCTTAGCATGTATTATATTAATGAAGATGAGGTTAATGCGAATCTTTCCATGCAGGATACCATACAGGCGATCAGGGAGGCCTTTGAGGAATACCATGCTGGTAAAGCAACGTCAAATACCAGAGTAAGGACATTCTCTGAGGGTTCTGTTCTCAACACCATGCCGGCATCGCTGGATAAGTACCACATAATGGGTCACAAGACCTATATCGCCTCGAAAGAGGGCGCAAGATTTGTCGTCACGATCTTCGATGCGAGGAGCAATGACCTCCTCGCCATTGTGGAAGCCAACAGGCTGGGCCAAATGAGAACAGGTGCAGTAACTGCCTATGCGACGAGCATGCTTCACCCATCTGTGGAGAATTTCACGCTGATAGGATCAGGATTCCAGGCTGAAACGCAGCTTGAGGGTATACTGACAGTTTCCCATCCCCACTCCATAAGGGTGTACTCACGAAACTACGATCATGCGAGGAATTTTGCCTCAAGGATGTCGAAGAAGCTGGGTACTGAGATCAGAGCTGTGGAGGGGATAGAGGCCGCTCTTGATGGATCAGACACGATAACATCCATAACCAACAGCACCTCTCCGATAATTTTAAGGAAGTATCTGCCTGACAGATACCATGTGAATCTTGCCGGCTCAAATTATATGAACAGGAGAGAGGCCGAATATGAGGTACTTCACGATTCAGACCTTGTTGTCACCGAACACTATGATCAGTCAATGGTGGAAAGCGCAGAGATAGCAGAGTACGTCAGGCTGGGTGGAAAACCTATCGAACTGCGGGATATAGCGGGCAATTACGGAAAGTTCTCAGGGATGAATAGAACAGTATTCAAATCCATGGGCATAGGGCTAGAAGATATCGCTACAGCCTATAGGGTACTGCGCAACATGAACCTTGTGTGAACAGTTCCAAATCCCATATACAAATATTCCATTGATCAAGGGGCCTCAGTCAGGCGTTGAAATTTCATGAAATAGGTCGCAGTGTATTCGAGGCCCATACCTTTCAATATCTTTCAGCATAAAGCGGGTTTTTTGAAGAAAAATTTAGGATATCAATCAGTTCTCAATGGATCTGGGAAAATGGATTCAATGGATATTATGGCACATGATCACCTCACAGGATGCCGCCATCAACCGGCACCATGGCGTCGGTGGTTGCACCGAATATGTCCTCATTGACCATGGCTATGAGCATGTTGGCCACATGGGATGGAAGAACCTCTCTTCTAAGCAGATTTCCAGTTACGTATTCCTCAACAGTCTGGCCCTTTGCCTTTGCCCTGGCCTCTAGCACTCCATTTTCCCATATCTTTGATCCCCTGAAGATCTTGTCTGGATTTATTATGTTAGCGCGGATCCCATATCTGCCGCCTTCCTTGGCTACATAGTGGCATACCTGCGCCGCAAAAGCCTTCGCGGATCCGTAGGAGACCATCTCTGGCCCAGGATGGGTAAGGTTCTTGGATATGTTGAAAACGATGTTTCCACCTATGCCCTGTGCGATCATTATCTTCATGGCCTCACGGGAGGTTATGAAGGAGGCCCTGCCGATGATTGCGTAATGCCTGTCCAGATCTTCAACGCTGGTCTCAATTATCTTTGAGCTCTTCAGTATGCCAGCATTGTTGAACACGATATCTATTCCGCCCAGGTTCTTCACGATTTCCCTGAACATGTTCAGAATCTGATCCTCTGAGGACAGATCGACGACAAAAGGCAAGGCCCTGACGCCATACTGTTCTTCTATCTCCCTGCATCTTTCATTTATGGAAGGGTCTATATCGCATCCGACTACGGTGCATTCATTTTCGGCGAGTTTCTTCATGGCCTCAAGCCCTATACCACTTGCAGCACCGGTGATAAGCCCTATGGAACCGAGGAGGAATTTGTGGGTAGTCTTCCTCAGCTTTGCCTCCTCAAGCGGCCAGTATTCCATAGCGTATGCTTCCTCCTTGGATATGAATTCATGCTTCGAGATCTGTTCCGTATTTGCATTCACCCTGAAGCTGTGTATGGCTAGATCATCGATTATTCTTGCCTCTCTGTAGCTGGTTCCTGCGGTTATTATACCAAAACCACGCACAACCATGACGGCAGGATACGGATCATGCATTTCGAAGCCCTTCACGTAGCGTTTGTATTCTTCGCTGTACCTTGATGCATACTCCTCTATGAGATCGTCTGATCTGGTCAGATCGTCCAGATAGAGAAAATCATACTTTGTTCGTATAAGCATATCTGGGGTTGCAGGCCCGTAACCGCACATATCCCTTGTCCTTTCCGTTCTCGCTATCTTTCTGGCCTCCTCTGAGGTATCTATGTAGAGTATCTTCTTCTTCCTCTTTGAAACGCATCCTCTTATTACCGGTATATACTTTTCAATATCATTGAAGCTGACTTCAGGAACCTCCTCCTTGAAGAAGTCACCGGTCCTCTTACTTGAAATGAATTTTTCAGCTCTTGTCACAATATCTATATGCCTGTCATATGCCTCCTTACCGGTATCTCCGAATGTGAGTAGACCATGCTTTCTCAGGACAATGCCATCTATATCCTTCCTGAAATTTTTGAGTACTTCCTTAGCGAGCTTGAAGCCGGGCGGTATGTATGGCAGTACAACAACCTTTCCTAAAATATTTGAAATCTCTTCAGAAGAAAGATCCGTATTGGTGATCGACAGAATGGCGTCAGCATGGGAGTGAAACACAAACTTGTAAGGCAGAAAGGCATGGAGAAATGTTTCGACGGAAGGTGAAGGCTCTGATGGATTTACCATGCTCCGCTTGAGGTAGTCCACCATCTCTTCATCAGTCATATGATCGATGTTCACGGCAGCCAATGCATCCTCCATCCTTATACCGGTAAACCCGCGGCTGTCAATCGTGCCAAGATTTGATCCACTGTTCTTGACACGCAGCACATCTTTAAGCTTGCCCGTGTGATCCCTTTCCTGCGTTTTGACGGATGTATTACCCCCACCATGAAGAACCAGATCCGGTTCATTTCCTATCAACCTTGAACCGTATACGACCTCCTCAATATCGTTGGCGAACTTTGTCTGAGCCCATTTGTTCTGCATGGACAAGTATCACTGTTCTTCTCTTAAATCTTTTATGCAACTTCGCAGCCTGAAATGGAACATAGCTTTGGATCGTTGTAGTTTCTGCACCTAACATTATTTCTTTATCTGATGTGCGCATGTTCCATCATGTACAAATTTGAGATAGAGGTCTCTGGCGGGCTAGAAGAGGTCTATGGTAAGATGTTCAAACTATTGAAAGACTCTGGTTTTGTCATCCTTTCATATGTTGACGTGAGGGAGATACTAAGGAAGACAGTTAATAAGGATATCGATCCGCTTTACATTCTGAACATATGTAAGCCAATAGCTGCTGACGAATTCATAAGCACCTCTTATGAGACAAGCATGTTTATACCCTGCAAGATCGTACTTCATCAAGTCGGGGAGAAGACAAGGGTATCTCTCCAGCTTATCTCGCCGCAGATCGAGAAGTTCACAGACATGCCAACAGACGCTGCCAGAAAGTATGAAAATGAAATAATTGAGGTTCTCAGGCGTTTGGGATAGGGGGCGGCATACCGAGCGCGAAAATATTAAATGATGCGATGAAATTAGGGATACTGCCAATCCCGGCTTAGCTCAGTTGGTAGAGCGGCGGACTGTAGAGGGTTCAACGGTGAATTCGCCGTAATCCGCAGGTCTCTGGTTCGAATCCGGAAGCCGGGATCTATATTATTGTATTGTGGATTTTCTAAGCGCATCTCTTATATCTTCAATAACGAATGAGGGATCCTCTATTCCCACCGAAAGGCGCATAAGCGATGGTGTTATGCCTATCCTTTTTCGATCAGCATCGCTCAGGTTCCGGTGGGACATTGTCTGTGGATTTGATATGAGGGTGGAAACGCCACCCATGGTATTTGCAGGCGTTATGGCTTCAAGCGAAGACATGAATTTCTGGACTTCGACATTCTCATCCAGCACAAAAGAGACAACCGCTCCATAATTTTTAAGTAGCCTCTTCGCAAGATCATGATGTTCGTTATCGGAAATCCCTGGATAATAAACTCTCGTTATATGATCCATGGCCATCAGTTCTTCGGCTATCTTTGCAGCGTGCTGTGATGAGGTTTCCACACGGATCTTCAGCGTCTTCATGCCCTGCAGGAAAAGAAATGCCGAGAATGGATCCATTGAAGCGCCAAGGCTTCTTCGGAGGGCATCGATTTCTTCAATCATTCTAGCGGATCCTGAAGCTGATCCTCCTATCGCTGCATTGTGGCCGCCGATGAACTTGGATAGACTGTTAACTGCAAGATCTGCATTTAGTTCCAGGGCCCTCTGTCCGATGGGGGTGATGATGGTGTCGTCCACAATCAGGATCGCTCCGATCTGTCTGGTTATCTCCGCTATCCTCGGAATATCATACACGCGAAGCAAAGGATTAGATACGCTCTCCACGAAAACCATCCTCGTTTTCCCATCAATAGCATCGATCACCTTTTCAGTCCCGGGATCGGTTGTCTTGACATCTATACCATACTTGGACATGAAATCCCTGGCAAAGGTGTAGGTTCTGCCAAAGACATCGACGGGTAGTACAAGGCGATCGCCGGGTCTGATCAGGGAGAGAAAAACGGTAGATATGGCACCCATCCCTGATGAAAAACACACGGTGTTTTCTGCGTTCTCCAGGATACCCATCTGCCTGGCAAGCTCCTCAACGGTTGGATTCATCTCCCTTGAATAGCGAAAATGATCACCCTCAGGCGATCTGTACGCGGTTGTGGCGTATATTGGGAAATTAACTGAATGTGCATTTTTATCAAAATTGTCTCTAATCGGAAATTGGAGATCCTTCGACATAGGCACCACCAGATATTCCGGCCTCCACGAGCCTGCAGGAAATACCATGCTTCGATAATATCAGTTCTGCGCTTCTTTTTATGGATTCGATATCTGAAAGTTCATCGCAAAGAATGAGAATTGATGGGCCTGCTCCGCTAACCGCGACACCCACTGCGTTGTATTCAAGCGCTGATTTTTTCACATCAGGATAATATGGAAATAGGGGCAACCTTGATGATTCGACAACATCGTCATTCATCCCGATCCTGATCATATCTCGATCACCGTGCATCAGTCCGGCTATTAGAGAAGCGGTCCGTGCTATTGCTCTGGAATATTCGTTCAGAGAAATTAATGTAGGGATCATCTGCCTTGCCATCCTTGTCTTGTTCTCTATTGAAACATCTGGTATAGCTATGAGGAATCGGTATTCATGTGAGATGGGGAGCCGCGATACCTTAAGATCGCCATCGCGGGTCACGAGCGTGAGGCCACCAAATATGGAGGCGGCGACGTTATCTGGGTGCGGGCTGCCAGAGGCGGCGCTTTCTCCGATCATGGCATATTTCACCAGTTCCTCACGTGTCAGTTCTAGGCCAAAGTATGAGTCCAGTGCAACGACCGCTGCGGCTGCGCTGGCTCCGCTGCTTCCTAGGCCAAGGCCCTTAGGTATCCCCTTTTCAATCCTGATCTCAATATTTCGGCTGATATCCATATCATCGATAAGAGAAAGTGCGGCAAGGCCTGCCGTGTTCATTACAGGATCAGCCGGTACTCCATCTCCTATTACTCTGAAGGTGTGACTCTCGTCAACTGTTACCCTATCATAGAAAGCATCCAGCGCTATGGCCAGCGCATCGAAGCCGGATCCAAGATTCGCAGAAGAGCATGGAGCAACAGCTGTGATCTTCACGAAATCGCGATTATCGCATTAGTAATAATAATTATGTTATAAATAATTACCTTGAGTAATTAGATCTCGTGTATTGTCCTAATGAGCCTCTCGAGTCCCTCCCTTATGGTCTCTTCAGAGGTGGCAAATGAGATTCTGAAATGTCTCCTTCCGCCAAGGCCAAAGGCATCTCCGGGTGTTACGACAACCTGACCCCTGCTGAGGAGCAGATTCGAAAGTTCTTCCGATTCCATCGATTTCTTATACGCTGGAAATACGTAAAAGGCCCCCTCCGGTTTGTACACCTCAAGATCCTCACTCTCTGAAAGTATCTCGTAGGTAAGATCTCTGCGCTTTTTGAACTCGGATCTCATCATCGATGGACTCACGTTATCATCAAGAGCCTTCAGGGCAGCATACTGCGAGATCGAAGAGACACAGGTTATCGTCTGCTGCTGTATCACGTTGGCCGCCTCCACGATTTCCCTCTGAGCAACGAGATAACCTATTCGCCAGCCGGTCATAGCGTATCCTTTGGAGAAGCCGTTGAGAGTTATGGTGTGCTCAAAGGCCTCCTGCCCCATGGATGCCGGTGAATAAAGCTTTCCTTCATATATCAGATCCTCGTATATTTCGTCAGAAACTATGTAAAGGTTGTTCTCTATGGCAAGATCTACAAGATCCTTCACATCCTTTTCTGGAAGAACCTTGCCGGTTGGATTGTTTGGGTTGTTCAGTATTATGGCCTTTGTCCTTGGCGTTATGAATTTTCTGATTCTATCAGTATCAATATCATAGCTCTCTGTGGTGTTTACAGGCACCGGCTTTCCGCCGGCCAGTTTGACTATATCGGGATAAGAAACATAGTATGGATCGGGTATTATTACCTCATCGCCTGGATTTATCAGCACCATCATTGCAAGATTTATGCCGAATTTGGTAGGTGTGACAAGCACCTCATCGGCCTCGGCTTCTATGCCATTTTTAGACCTGAGTTTTGCGGCGATTTTTTCCCTGAGTTCCATTATGCCAGCCGAGGGAGTATAATGGGTTTTACCCTGCTTTGCCATCTCAAATGCATAATCTATTATATTTTCCGGTGTGGTGAAATCAGGTTCACCGATACCAAAATTGAAGATCTTCACGCCCTGTTTCTTCAGCTTCTCAACATTGTTTGAGGCAGACACAGTTGCTGACTCGTTGATATATTGCATCCTTTCGGAAAGCATTTTTACATAATCCCTGAGTAGAATAAAACTTTTCTATGCGCCATCGTATATCGATGTATTATCCAACCCAAATATCTGTTCCTGGTGAGCCACTCCTCAGCTGAAGCTTCGGATCTTCCTTTCATTTAAGGATATCGGCCATTCCGGACATACGTAAAAGCCATATATCGCTATAACTACAGGCGTGAATTCGGATCTCATCGATCCTACTCAAATATTGTACATTTAGTTATCGTGGACGATACAAAATGTGGAAAGACAGTTTATAAATCACTCTATTGGGGAAGTCCGTGCATTGAATCGCCGAAGCATTTGAAAGTTACAGCTTCTCACAAATCCCTAAGCTCCATTTAAATGAAGTTATATGGTAGAAGTAATATATCGAAGTGGTGATACAGCAAAAGGGTTTTAATCAGGAAGGAATAAGCTTAAACATGGTCAATAAAGAACTTGCCCTTTTCATCAGATCGCTCATGCCTGACGGGAGGGCAGGTGGAGATCCTGATCGTCCGGTTTCTATGTGGAACGAACTGGACAGATTACGCGGATATCCTGAAAAGACAACGGTCGTTATCTTCAGAACGAGAGGGTGTTCCTGGTACCGGTTCTCATCTTGCAGCATGTGCGGTTATTTCAACGATACGCAGAATGTGACGGAGGAGAACCTATATCACCAGATAGATCATGTTGCATCCACACTGAATTCAGAGGTATTGAAGGTGTTCACCTCTGGCAGTTTCCTTGATCCTGTTGAGATACCCGATCAGGTTCGGTCTTATTTCTATGAAAAGGTTGGTTCCAGGGTCTCGAAGCTGCTTGTTGAATCCAGGACTGAATACATAAGGCCAGAACGGATGGAGGAATTGAAGAAGATAGGCATACCTGTGAGAATTGCCATAGGCTTGGAATCGGCTAACGACTATCTAATTGAAAATTCGATAAACAAAGGATCCAGCTTCAGGAAATATCTAGATGCAGCCCTGACCGCGAAGAAGTACGGCATGGAGATAAGGACGTACTTGCTATTCAAACCGCCGTTCATCTCGGAAAAAGCCGCAATTGCTGATGTGCTTGAGTCCATAAGAAAGGTCAGGGATATAACCACGGACGTTTCCATAAACCCGACCAACATACAAAAAAATACGCTTGTAGAATATCTTTGGAAGAATGGACTGTACAGACCGCCCAGGCTCTATTCCCTAGCCAGAGTTCTGATAGATGGCATGAAGATAGGACCTGAAGTGATATCGTATCCAACTGGAGGAAACAAGGAAAGGGGCGTTCACAACGATACATTCGATGATAAGCTTCTTGATCTGATCGTGGAGAGTTCTCTGAACCAGGATTTTACGGATCTTGAACGTTATATGGAATCGCTTGATCTTTCCAATTTCTGGGATATGATAGAGGCCGAGGACAGGGCGATGGTGCAGGTTGATTTTGAGAGGGTCATCCGGCAGGCTCTTTCAGCTGTTCCAGAGATATGATGTATGCTTATTGAGAAGTATCTTCACGATGAGAAGTATCGGCGGCTGTTTGGAATAGCTCGAGACGTCGCTAGCATAATAAGCGAGCAGAAGAGGGTTGTAATAGTATCGCATATCGATGCCGACGGATTATCATCCTCAGCTATTGCGAAGAGGACGCTTGAAAGATCTGGGATAGACACTGAAGTGGTATTTATAAAAAATGTGGATCCTGAAATTCTCAAGGATCTACCACCTGGTTTCAAATGGTTCGTTGATCTGGGTTCAGGATCAATGAAGATGATAAGGGATGCACAGATAGAATGCGCAATAACAGATCATCATCTACCAGATCAGTTTGACATAGATCCGGAGTTCAGGAGAGACCTCCTTGAATTTCTGGAACATTCAGACTTCGGATCTATATATCAGGTCAACCCGCATATGGTAGGGCTGAATGGTTCCTACGAGGTGAGTGGTTCTGGCGTGACCTTTCTCGTCTCCATGGCAATGTCCGATGAAAATGCGGATCTTGTTGTGCCCGCCATAGTGGGAGCTGTCGGAGACGTACAGGATGCCAACAGCGGAATTCTCGAGGGTTTGAACAGGATATTCATCAACCTTGGGGGCGATCTTGGCCTTGTGAGAATAGATCAGGATCTGAGATTTTTCGGTCGTGCGACAAGGCCTCTGTCCAAGTTTCTGGAACTGGGTTATGACAGGCTGCCTGGGATATCAAACCTCAGGGGTTCAGGATCCAGACTTCTAAAATATTTGAACATACCGATCAAGGATGGAGAAAGGTTCAGGGTCTACAACGATCTGAGCGAGGATGAAAAGAGGATGATCAGGACTGAGATATTCAAACGGCTGATCATCGGAGATATTGACGCATTCGATGAGGTCTTCGGAGAAACCTACGTCTTTCCGAGGGAAGATCCAAGGTCTCCAACCTACGATGCAAAGGAATTTGCTACTCTTTTGAACTCATGCGGAAGATATGGGGAGGGGATGATAGGTCTCAATGTTGCGGCAGGCGATCGTGGAGAGGATTACATGAGATCGATATCTCTGATGTCTTCTCACAGGCGAAATCTGGTCAATGGGTACAACCATATAATGGCAGAGGGCCTTAGATCACTCAAAAATATAGATTATTTCTATGCTGGAAAGGACATAAATGAGAACATCGTTGGAATAATAGCGAATATGATAATAGCGAGGAACCCTGAGACGAGGAGGCCGCTGATCACCATGGCGGATTCAGATCCTGGTACGGTCAAGGCAAGCGTCAGAGCAAACAAGGTATTCTTGAAGACTGGCGTGGATCTAGCCGAGCTTTTCAGGAGGGCTGCGATGGGGGTCGGCGGTGTCGGAGGAGGCCACGATCTGGCTGCAGGGGCAAATATACCTGCAGACAGGATAGATGATTTCCTAAGATTTGTGGATGCTGAGATCGGCAGAGCGGTATCTTCGATCGTTGAAAGTGGTCGCTGATAATTGACGATTAGTCCGGATAATACAATTTCAGAGATCTGCCGTTCATTCACATCCGATAATTGTAAAATACAGCAAGTCATAACCTGATCGAAATGAAGCTGAGGGATCTTGGCGAAAGATCGATCATATCAAGGCTGGCTTCAATCACGGGCCTCCCATATAAGGATGATTGTTCCTACATAGATGAGGGAGATCACTATATTCTCATCACAACCGACGTGATAAGAAAGGATACACATATACCAGACGGAACCGATCCGGAACTTGCAGGCCGTTTCATGGCGTCTATAAACCTCAGCGACATTGCGGCAATGGCCGGAGTCCCACAGTACTTCATGACGGCCTATTCTCTGAATCCTGACCTGGATATGGACTATGTTGAATCCATAGAGAGAGGCATGATGTCTGTTCTAAGAAAGTATTCAGTTGATTTCATCGGCGGAGATATGAAGGAGGGTGATGATCTGACGCTTACGGGGATAGCCATTGGAAGACAGACAAAGAAGCTCACGAGAAAGCGTTCGGATATAGCGAAGGGACAGATGGTAGGATACACAAACAGGATAGGCAGGGCGGCAAGCGGTTACATATTCTATAGGAGCGGTTATGACAGAAAGAGGGGTATATTCATGCTCCTTGGAGTTGAACCCAGGATAACCGAAGCCATCAAAATGAGTGAATATGGTGCAAAATTCATGATGGATCTCTCTGACGGCCTGTATTCATCTCTTGATCAGATGAAACAGGATTATGGTGTTGGATTTCGCATAGTCAGGGATGAGATCGTGTTTGATGAATCCGTAAGCAAGGCGTCGGAGATATCAGGTTCTGATGTCTATGATATATCTGCAAATTACGGTGGGGACTACGAGATACTGTTCACTGTGGATGAATCAGATTACAAGGATTTTCAGGCTGCAATGGATTCTGAGCATATAGAGGTCCACTTTATCGGAGAAACATGGGAGGGTGATAATATAATATTTGACGGAAGATCATGGCAGCGCATAGTGGGTAGAGGTTATGAGCATTTTTCTGAAAAACCGAAGCTAGGGAGGATAGAGTGATGAAGGTCATCGCGCTGCTATCAGGCGGCAAGGACTCGTTCTTGTCAGCATACATAGCGATGCAGCAGGGCCTGGATATAATAAAGGCCGTCATAGTGAGGCCGAAGGAATATTCATACATGTTCCATTTCCCAAATGTTGACATGGCTGGATCAGTCGCCGATCTGCTCGGTCTGGATTATGTCTATGTACTGGAAGATGAATTCAGGGATCGCATATTCCAGTTCGTCCGTGAAGGCGCAAGAGCGATAATTTCAGGAGCCATTGCCTCTGAATTCCAGAAGACAAGGCTTGAGAGAATTGCAACCGAAGCGTCCATAATCTCGTATTCACCGCTGTGGAGGATAGATCAGCACAGGGTGATAAGGGAAATTCTGGACGCAGGCATAAGGGCAATGATAGTGTCGGTGTCTGCAGATGGCTTCACGGATAGGGATCTTGGGATGGAGATTGATGAGTCATATGCAGAACACCTTGTATCTCTTGAAAGGAGATATGGTATAAATATAACGGGCGAAGGGGGAGAATATGAGACATTCGTATTCGGATTTGGTAAAAGGCAGCTCAGAGTGAATGGGCATAAGGTCTGGAAAGGATCTGGCGGTTACTTTATAATAGATAGTATATATTGACAGAGTGAGGATCATCTAATGCGTTTCTTCATTCGGCGGCATTTTCAGTAAAAACATCGCAGTTTACGATAACTGCATCATAGATCCAACGTTTTCTGTTTTCTGTCGTTATCCGGAATGGTGTATTTCTTCAAGTCAATAAGCTGGCCTATAAGCGCAGAAAGAAGATCAACCGTGGCATCATTTACGGTTTCCCTTGGTATCACAAGCATGTCCGTGTCCGGGATCATTATGCCGGACTCCGACAGCTTCTTTATCAGTTCCTTTCTGCGTTCCCATATAACGGTTTCGAAATTCATCGGCTTCTTTGTACCGCATCTTTCTATCTCTGTGAGGAATATGGGTCTCCTCAATATGCTGTGAAGCAGCTTGAGTGCGAGATCCCCATCCATCCTGTTCACAGATGTACGTATGGTATTTCCCGTGATCTCGTATATGCTGAGATCCTGCCTCTTCAAGACTGAATAGAGGGTAACGGGCTTTATTCGTCTTTCCCTGAGAATTCCAACATCCACCAGTGCCTTGAGATATCCAGAAAGCATTATGCGATGCATCTTGAAGTCATTGGCCTTCAGTACGCCTGCAATGCCTGATATGGATTGCTCTCCGTTTTGAAGAGTGTCCAGAATGACCTCCATTATACGTCTGTTCTCAGGAAGCTTGCTCTCCATCCACCATCCCGATCCTTTTTCTCGCTTTCTTCAATATCATATCGCATATGATGGGCGCCGATCCGATGAAGTTTGCAGGATCCATATTTTTATCCAGATCGGATCGGCTGACATATTTATCTATACCATTTTCTATGAGACTTTGCCTGAAGCTTATCCCTCTGCTTCTTGCGTACATGGCGGCTTTACGTACAAATTCATGAGCGTCCTGCCTGCCCATTCCATTTCTTGTGAGCAGGGTCACTACGCCTTCGGAATATATGCTATCATCGCTTTCAAGATTCCTCCTTATGTTATCCTCCTTCACCACAAGTGTTCTGAGCACGCCGTTCAGCCTATCTGTGGCGTAATCAATCAGTATGCTTGCATAGGGTATCACAAAACGTTCTGATGCGCTGTTCGTAAGATCCCTTTCATGCCATGTTACACCGGCCTCATACTCTGGTATTATCATGGATCTTATCAGGCGGGATAGGCTTGCTACATTTTCAGAATTTATGGGATTCACCTTACTGGGCATTGAACTGGAACCAACCTGCTTGTCGAAATCAAAATACTCCGATATCTCGTCTATCTCCGGTCTCTGTAGATTTCTTATCTCTGTCGCTATCTTTTCTAGCGTTACTGCTATACCGTTTATAACGGATAGGTATTCTATATATCGATCTCTGTTCACTATCTGTGTGGCGCCATCCTCAGCATAGATGCCAAGTATCTCCATGACCCTATTCTGGACGTCAAGCGCCTTTTCGCCAAGAGCCGCGCCAGTCCCTACCGGTCCGAGTATCTTTCCAGCAAATGCCCTTGTGGACATCTGATCCCAGCGATCCAGATGCCGGATCATCTCGGCCAGATAGACGGCGAACTTGAGTCCCAGAGTAATGGGTGATGCGTGCTGCCCATGGGTTCTTCCCATCATCGGCAGATCTCTGTATCTCTCCGCAAGTCCGATGAGCGTCTTGATGAACGATACAATGTTCGAACGGTAGAGTGAAGAAAAATCTCGCATCTGGAGTGCAGTGGCCGTGTCGTTGATATCGTTTGATGTCACGCCCAGATGCACATACCTCGATCCGTCGCCTGAATATTTTGATAGAACCTTCACCATGGCCATGACGTCGTGCTTAATCTCGTTCTCCACCTGCCTGACCTCTTCGATCCTCACAGATCCAGAATCCACAGCTTTCTGTATATTCTCATAGGCTTCAGCTGGTATGATGCCAAGCTCCGATTCGGCTCTTGCAATTGCAGCTTCAACGCTAAGCATATAACGGAGCCTGGTCTCCTCATCGAATATATCCTTGATCTGTTTTCTGCCATATCTGTATTCAATGGGCGAAACTACCATTGCTCAATAATACATATAATAGTTTAAAGATTTGTCATTGGACGGCGGCAGAGGGAAAATTGCTGAAATGTAAAGACTTATCCTATTTCCAGATCTCATTAACCTTTATATTTAACATGTCAATATCAACGTATGACACTTGATCTAACCAAGCTCCGTTTCGGCAGCGAACTGATCAAGAGAGGGTTCTCTGCCATGACGAAGGGTGGTGTAATAATGGATGTTACCACTGCCGAACAGGCAAAGATTGCAGAGGCTGCCGGTGCAGTGGCGGTTATGGCCCTGGAGCGCGTGCCTGCTGATATAAGGGCGGCGGGTGGAGTGGCCAGGATGGCTGACCCGCTGAAGATAAAGGAGATCATGGATGCGGTTTCAATTCCGGTGATGGCTAAGGTAAGGATCGGGCATATATCTGAGGCGTATGTGCTGGAGAAGATAGGCGTTGATATGCTTGATGAGAGTGAAGTCCTCACACCTGCCGATCCATTCTTTCATCTCTATAAGAAAAGCCTGACCGTCCCGGTTGTAGCTGGAGCTAGGAACCTTCCAGAAGCGGTTAGGAGGATATTTGAGGGTGCAGCAATGATAAGGACCAAGGGTGAGGCCGGGACGGGTAATATAATAGAGGCCGTGAGGCACATAAGGAAGGTAAACGAGGAGATAAGCATCCTCAAGAAGATGACCGATGAGGATCTGCGTTCTGTTGCTTCCAATATTTCGTCATCTTACTTCACGCTCAGAGACGAAGCCTCGAAGGATCTTATGGGATCAGAAGGGAAGCTGCCCTACGATTCGGTGTATGCAGGTCTGAGCAGGAGCAGGATTGAACGCGAAATTCTTGGAATCTTAAGGCAGATACGCAGACTTGGCAGACTGCCGGTTGTGAATTTTGCGGCAGGAGGAGTTGCGACACCAGCAGACGGCGCCCTGATGATGGAACTTGGAGCGGACGGCGTTTTCGTGGGCAGCGGCATATTCAAATCACCGAACCCAGAAAAGATGGCCAGGAGCATAGTAGAGGCCGTGGAAAACTATAGAGACTACGAAGCTGTGGAGAAGGCAAGCGAAGGGCTTCAGGGTATGCCGGGCGTGGACATAGAGTCCATACCCAAGGATATGAGGCTTCAGGAAAGGGGCTGGTAAAACGACCATAGAAACGATCCTCCTTACCCTTGCCATACTTGCGGTGCTCTTCGTGATCTCTTTGAAACTGAACGTTCTGGATCTCAAGGGTAGCTTGGCTGCTTTATTTATAGGAGCGATCGTTTCTTTCCTTGGTTCTATTTACTGGCTTATACTCATGCTGATATTCGTTGCCTCATCATTTCTGGCCACTAAGGCCTTCTTCAGAAGGAAGGTGAAGATGAAGGTTCAGGAGGGTCAGCATGGAGAGCGACGCATATCCAACGTCGCATACGCTGCCCTTGTAGGCATACTGATAACGCTGATATACGGTATCTATCCACATATGCAGAACTATTTCTTCGAATTATTCGCAATATCGTTCGCAGTCATAAATTCCGATACATTCGCGTCTGAGATAGGTGTGATAGATCAGAAGGTGTATATGATAACAAATTTCAGGAGGGTCAAACCCGGCGTCAATGGTGGCATATCGCTCACGGGCGAGATGGCCGCGATATTAGGGGGCTTGATCATAGCCATATCTTACTCCATCTTCGCATACCATGGAATAAATATGGCGAAGGTGGTGGAGGTGACCGGAGCGGGTTTTGTTGGCTGCCAGATAGACAGCCTACTTGGCGCTGTATTCGAAAATCGTGGAAAGCTGAACAAGGGGCAGGTCAACTTTCTGTCGTCCTTTTTAACCGTGGTGGCGAGCGCTGCCATGTTCGTCTGAATGGGATGCCGCAGAGAAGCATCACGATGAATAGGTCTCTGGCGAGGCAAGAATATGACCGTTGATCATTATTTTTAAGGCACGTCCCATCATGGGATTGAGATATCCATTTCAGGGTCTTGTCCTCCTTATCGTTCTCGGGTAGGGTATCGCTTCCCTTATGTTGTCAAGGTGCATTATCCACATGGCCAGTCTATCGAGGCCAAGGCCAAACCCTGAATGTGGAACGCTGCCGTACTTTCTCAGATCTATGTACCAGTAATAGGCCTTTTCGTCCAGATTTGCTTCCCTGATCCTCTGCATCATCTCGTCATAGTTCCAAATCCTCTGGCTCCCACCGATTATCTCTCCGTAGCCTTCTGGCGCAAGCATATCATGGTTCAGGACTTCGCCCGGATTCTCTGGATCCACGGGCATGTAGAAGGGTTTCAGTTCCTTGGGGTAGTTTGTCACAAATATTGGTCTGTCATATTTCATGGTTATCTGTCTCTCCTCGTCTGCACCAAGATCATCGCCGTATTTCAGTGCTAGGCCTATGGAATTTGCTGTCTTTATTATCTCGGAATACCTTATTCTGGGATATGGAGGTTTCATTCCTTTGAGCAGATCCGGATCTCTTCCAAGCATCCTAAGATCGTCCTCATTATCCTCAATTACCCTGCTTATTATGTAGTATATCATGCGTTCCTCGATATCCATCATCTCATTGTTATCGATCCAGGCGACCTCAGCCTCTGCATGCCAGTATTCCGTAAGATGCCTCCT
Organism: Thermoplasma sp. Kam2015; assembly: GCF_003205235.1. NCBI lineage: Archaea > Methanobacteriati > Thermoplasmatota > Thermoplasmata > Thermoplasmatales > Thermoplasmataceae > Thermoplasma > Thermoplasma sp. Kam2015. The sequence goes on from NZ_QJSM01000018.1 coordinate 159,543, forward strand.
TGTTCTGGATTTTTCAGCTCTGAAACTCGGTGCGATGGTGAAAACCTTCTCCAGGCTGTATATCATGGTCTCCAGATAGAACTGTGCACTCTGGTTCAGAAATATGGGTTCGCCGAAGAAGTCCACCTTGAAAAGGGTGGATCCGCCCTCCACGGCGGTCGATACCATAAACGGCGTCTGCACCTGGTAATAACCATTCTCATAGAAAAAATCAGCAAATGATCTGAATATGGTAGACCTTACCTTCAGGATGGATGTGAACTCCCTGCTCCTGAGCCATAGGTGTCTGTTATCAAGCAGAAATTCCTCGCCCTGATCCTTGGTTATCGGGAAAACATCGTTCTTCTGATAGATCCTGCAGGAATCCACCGCAAGCTCATATCCGGATGGTGATCTTCTATCCTCCTTGAGCGTTCCATGAAATTCAACGCTGCTCTCTATACCCAGAGATGCTATTGAATCATAGACATCTGGTTGGAGTTCATTCTTTCTAGCGGTGCACTGTATTATGCCGCTGGAATCCCTCACGACCACAAAGGTGACTCCCCCGCTGCTCCTGATTCTGTACACCCAACCTCTTATGGCAACCTTTGATCCAACGTAAGCTTTAGTGGAAACCTCAGCAATAGATAACATCCTCGGGTTATTTATCTTTAAGAAATAAATATTTACCTGTGTTTTTTGCATAAATTGTCCGCCAAGCGTCCTTTTCGATCATCATTGAATGGCTATCATACGGACAAAGCCGATATTTCTCATAACGGCAGAATCAGCATCGATAAATATATATTATACTGACGGAATAAAGTAAGGAATGGTAGAAGAATCACCTCTTAAGGATGTCAGATTCAAAATCCCCGCGGATCTTGACGCCAGGGTTAAGGAGAGCGGGAAAAGTTACAGGGACATTGTTTACGAATATTTCAACGGAACAGGTACGGATAATTCCATACCAGAATGGATATTTGAGCCAGAGAAGGTAAATAGGATATCGCTCTACGGCTATCTCAGGAATCTTGAGGTTAATGATTATAACCAGAAATTTGTGAGATATCTTTATCACCGGATTACAGAGAGGCTTGAGAAGAATCCTGTAGACGAGAAGCTGAACGATCTCAAGGAATTTGTCATACAGGATATGACCAATGATGAAAGCCCCTTTGAACTGGATCTTGTCAGGACTGCCATGAGGCCCATAATCGAGATCATCGACAGCATATATTCCGATACAGGTCTGGCCGGCGAGAGGAAAAAGATGGAGGCTGAGATACAGGATCTCAAGATCCAGAAGGATAGACTGTTGCAGGAGATCGATCAGGCGAAGCAGGAACTAGCCAATCTCGGAAATACAAAGGTGCAGATAGACCAGTCACTTGCCGACATGCAGAGGCAGATGGACGACATACAGAATGGCATAGATGAGAGGATAAAGCAGATATATGCTGAAAATGAGAGCATGAAGAAGACACTCGAGGACTACGACAAGGTAAGGAGCGATCTGGCAAACGCAATGTCAACCATATCACAGATGAAGGATCTTATACTTCAGAGGGATGCAGAGATAAAGAAACTCAAGGATAATTATAATGATATATTCAAAAAATACGACACATTGATAAATAAAATGACAAGAAAGGAATTTGAAAAGATCAACGCAAGACCACTCCCATCCAAAGAATAAATATTATTTTTTTCATAATGATTTCGCATATGATACTACAACTCATGCGTATTTTTCATCAATAAACCAAATTGATGTTCTGAAATTGCCCATTATATATGGTCAGCAAAATATGTATTTGTTTGTATCGCATTCTGGATTTTGATCAGAAGCATTAACAAAAATCAAATATACAGGCAACCGTTTTAACTTTAATTCTAGGTGTATTTGATGGTGGAGCTGAAAGTTAAGACGGAGATGGATGTTGACAGAAACCTCTGCAACTATTGCGGAGCTTGCGTAGGAATGTGTCCTACTGATGCCATTTGGCTCGATGAAACGGTGATAAAGATTCACGAGGAGAAATGCATTGAATGTGGCTTCTGCATAGTTGGATGCCCGACTGGTGCGATTACCGCGGAGTGGTTCAATGGAAACCTATGATGTTCTTGTGGTCGGTGGTGGCCCAGGAGGAAGCACAGCCGCCAGATATGCCGCAAAGTACGGTCTCAGGACGCTGATGATAGAGAAGAGGCCAGAGATCGGATCGCCCGTTAGGTGCGGTGAGGGACTTTCCAAGGGTATACTGAATGAAGCGGATATCAAAGCTGATAGATCATTCATAGCGAATGAGGTTAAGGGTGCCAGAATATACGGTCCATCGGAGAAGAGGCCGATAGTGCTTCAGAGCGAGAAGGCAGGGAATGAAGTTGGATACGTTCTCGAGAGAGACAAGTTCGACAAGCATCTTGCAGCACTGGCAGCCAAAGCAGGTGCGGACGTATGGGTGAAGTCCCCAGCTCTTGGCGTTATCAAGGAGAACGGAAAGGTTGCAGGAGCAAAGATACGCCACAACAACGAGATCGTTGAAGTCAGGGCCAAGATGGTGATAGCTGCAGATGGCTTCGAAAGCGAGTTCGGAAGATGGGCCGGTCTTAAGAGCGTTATACTGGCGAGGAACGACATAATTTCCGCACTGCAGTACAGAATGATAAACGTTGATGTGGATCCGGACTATACCGATTTCTACCTTGGTTCCATAGCGCCAGCCGGATACATATGGGTATTTCCAAAGGGAGAGGGAATGGCAAACGTTGGCATCGGTTCATCCATAAACATGATCCACAACAGATTCGAACTGAAGAATTATCTGGACAGATTCATAGAGAACCATCCTGGCCTGAAGAAGGGGCAGGACATACAGCTTGTCACGGGCGGCGTCTCTGTCTCAAAGGTTAAGATGCCAATAACCATGCCCGGCCTGATGCTGGTGGGAGATGCGGCCAGACTGATAGACCCCATAACCGGCGGAGGAATAGCGAATGCCATAGTATCCGGAATGTATGCTGCCCAGATAACAAAGGAGGCCATCGAAAGCAACGATTACTCCCCACAGATGATGCAGAAATACGAAAAACTGGTCAAGGAACGCTTCGAAAGGAAGCATCTCAGAAACTGGGTGGCAAAGGAGAAGCTTGCTATGCTATCAGATGATACGCTGGACAAGCTCGTGGATATAGTGTCAGAACAGGTACTAACCACGATATCTGTAGAGGCAATATTGAAGGCAATCGCTGAAAAATACCCCGAGGTCGTCAAGGAACTTGAAGACCTCATCTGATCTTTTTATTGAAAAAGTTCAGTCAATTCGAGAATTTTTCTTGCTAATAAATCAGCGAAAAACTGGATGTGCCTGTGGTGATATCACAGCTCAAAGGAACGAATAAAGATTAAATTTTTTCAACGAAGCGTGTTCATTCCTTTATTCCGAGATCCTCCAGGCCGAAATTCCCGGATCTGAAATTGGACTGCAGCATCTTCTTCAGGCCGCGGTTGCCCTTCATCATCTTCATATTGTTCTTCATGGCTCTGAATTCCTTCAGCAGCATCCTTACGTCTTCCTCCTTCACTCCGGCCCCTCTGGCAATCCTCGTTATCCTCTTAGCATTTATTATGTCAGGATTTTCCAATTCCTGGAACGTCATTGAGTCCATTATTATCCTGTAAAGCTTTAGTTTGTCCTCAGCGCTCTGGATCCTGGTTTCATCTATCTTCTGTGATCCGGGTATTCTCGCTAGTGGAAGGGCATCCACAAGTTTTTTCATAAGCCCAGGCTTGGAGAACTTTTCCCAGACATCGTACATGTCCTTGAGGTTGAATTTACCGGTCATCAGCTTCTCGAAGGATTCCTGAGCCTCCTCCTCCGTTATTTCCGCTTCCTTTACGGTCTCAAAGAGCGATTCAAGATCTCCGAGACCGAGCAACCTCGATAGGAATTTCTTCGGGTCGAACACCTCGAGGTCATCCATATGTTCGCCTGTACCTATGAAGTATATTGGAACATGTATCTCTGCAACTGCGCTCAGCGCCCCACCACCCTTTGCGGTACCATCCATCTTTGTTATCACTATGCCAGTGACGCCAACGGCCTCATTGAATGCCTTCGCCTCTGGTCCCGCTTGCTGCCCCATTGTGGCATCTATTATCATCAGCACTTCATCAGGATTTATTGCGGCCTTTATCCTCTTGATCTCATCGAACAGCTCCTCATCCATGGAGTCTCTTCCGCTGGTATCTATTATCTTTACAGCCACGTCCTTCAGATATTCGAGTCCGTGCTTGATCAATTTTACCGGATCCTTCTCGTTCTGATCTCCATAGAATTTAGCATTGACCTCAGAGGCGATCTGCTTCAACTGATCGTATGCCGCATACCTGTGTACGTCGGCGGCTATAAGTCCTGAGTTAAGCCCCTTCTTTGCAAAAAATCTTGCCAGCTTTCCGGCGGTTGTTGTTTTTCCGTTTCCGTATAGACCAACAAGCATTATGGTCTGAGGCTTGAGCTTCACATTTGATGGTTCTCCAAGTATCTTCAGCAGCTCTTCATATATTATGCGAACCATATAGTCCTGATGGGCCATTCCTGAGGGTGGTTTTTCTTCGAGAGCCCTTCTCTCAAGTTCTCTTGTAACCTGTAACACGGTTTTAACGTTGACGTCGGCCTTCAACAGCACACGCTGCAGATCCTTTGATATCTCCTTAACGGTTTCCTTGTCGATATAGCTCGATCCGGTGATCTTTCTTATGGTCTCACGCAGCGAGGCTGAAAAGCTTTCAAGAACCATACACATCTATATTGATTTTTAAATATTTAAGTTATCCATCTCGAGAAAATGATTTGATTTTGAATTATTCATTTCAGGACTCTGGTAGATAAGGCCTGAAACACCATGGATCATTCAGACGATCTCCTTTCTCACCAGACCCATGTTCCATTCCTCAGTGCTATACTTTCTGTCGAACAGTTCTTCCGCCATGTTTTCTTCTTTCTCCGTTAGGGTCGACTCCCTGAAATCTATATGCAGCGTATCGGAGAAACCCTTTATGAGAGCATTTCTGACATCCTCAATTGAAACGTTTACGAAATCCGATACATTTGCCACCCTTTCCCTTGTACTCTTTGCGATCTTGTCCCTGAACTTCTCATCCGGAACCTTGAGAACTGCGGAAAGCATGTCGAGATCAGTTCTGACCAGCATGGCAGCATGCCAGAGTTTGGCGCCCTTTCTCATCGCGCCTGCAGCCCCCATTATCTTCTTCTCGCCTGCCATTATGTCTGTCTTCTTATTCACCGGGATGGAAACATCATTAAGCTCTCCTGGCCTTGCATCCAGACCCAGAATCCTGAGAGAATTTACCACAGCATCATTCATTGTTCTGAACATTGAGGTTATGTCCATATCATCGCTCGATCTGACAACTGAGAAGTTAAGATCACCCAGATCATGGTACACAGCTCCCCCGCCGGTGTATCGTCTTGCAAGCATTATACCGTGCTTTTTCATATAGTCAAGATCGACTTCTTCCTCTGCTACTTGGAAGTACCCTATGATTACCGATCTATCGTGCTGATAGAACCTCAGAATAGGCTTATCGCCATACTGAAAGCTCCTGTATATTGCCTCATCATACGCAAGGCTCATGCGGGTGTTTCCAGGAGTTTCTACAAACAATAGTCTTCCTTCCATCAGATCACCGTTAAAGCCTTTACGAAATCTTCCGGATCAACGCCGGGAGTTGTTATCCCGCGCTGGTAAAACTTTTTGACTATCTCAGCAACGCTGTTGACATCGGATCCCTTCAGCATATCTTCAAGATCGTTAATGGAATTCTCTGGAAACATGAAAAAATCGCCAGAGATGTGGATGTCCTTTATCGTATTTCCCTCAAGATCAAGCGTAACCCTTATGAGCCCTTTTTTAGCTTTCCAGTTCCTAGTGTATCTCATATCATGGAGTTAATTCAGTGCAGTTTATTATGGTTTCGAAAATATTGATAATACAGTTTCTATGGACTATTTTGCTAAGTATTGTTCGTTTTGCGGCCTTGGCATGTGCGCGAATGTAACATTTATTAATGGAACCAGCGATAACCAGCACGATGCAGTTAGTCGAAAAACTTTACAAGAATACCAGAGAGATCGTGACCAGGGAAGATGCAGAGAAGTTGGTTAATACAGATAATGTCAGATCATATATTGGGATAGAGCCTTCGGGTATACCCCATATAGCAACGGCTGTTATGTGGCCAAGGAAGCTTGCAGAACTGCAGCATGATATGAAGATAACTGTATTGCTTGCCGACTGGCATGCGATGATAAATAACAAGCTTCACGGCGATCTGGATCTGATAAGAAAAGGGGGTGAAGTGCTCAAGAAAGCTTTCAGATCTGAAGGTCTGACCGATGCCGATTATATATGGGCTTCAGATCTTGTTGATTCTTCCGATTACTGGCAGATGTTCATAAATACAGCCAAGAAGAGTACACTTAAGAGGGTGATAAGGGCGCTTCCCATAATGGGCAGGACTGAGACGGATGCCGAGAAGGACTTCAGTATGTACCTGTATCCGATTATGCAGGTCACAGATATTTTTTATCTTGATGTTGACGTGGCTTTCGGTGGTATGGATCAGAGGCATGCCCACATGCTTGCCAGGGATATAGCTGAGAAGATGAAGAGAAAGAAGGTCGTCTCCGTTCATGGCTTTCTGCTGAGCAGCCTGAAGGGTAACAGTAGAATGGACAATTTCGTAAAGATGTCGAAGAGCGACCCGAATTCCGCCATACTGGTGACCGATGATCGTGCGGATATAGAGAGGAAGATAAATGCTGCTTACTGCCCCCCAGGACAGGTGGATGGGAATCCAGTTGCTGAGATAATGAAGTACATCGTTATCCCGTACTACGATAAGGAGATCGTGATATTAGGAAAAGAAGGCAAGATCACTATTGACAATGCAGAGATATTTGATCAGGCATATGTGAAGGGGGAGATACAGCCTTCTGAATTGAAGAATACAGTTAGCACTATACTTGACGAGATGATCGATCCTGCAAGGAGATCATTAGAAGGCATAGATATCTCAGAATTTCAGTGATTCATTCTATTTTCTCTATTGTGACTTTGCCGTCATCCTCGAAAAAACCAATTATATCCTCTGGCTTGATGTCCAGTTTCTGGATCACCTTCTTCGGTATGGTTATGCGCAGAGACGAACCCCTGCTGGAAACATGCGATACATCGAGTAACTTTTTCACTGCGATTAGATATTCAAGTCTTAATATTAAGATTTTTTCATTTTTAAAAACATATAACATTTGAAAAATGTATTATTATGGCCTAAATACGATTAATACCATAATGGGGAATCAAACGAAATACCATAAAAGAGCATTTCATCGCGTATTCTGAGAGATCCGAAGTCAAGAAATAATATATCGAGATTCTATATAGCGGAGCGTCGTGAAGAACATGGCTATGTTCAGGCGCCTATCATCCCTGATGCACGAGGAGAACGTTTCCCTCATAGGTATATTAGAGGGCATCAGAACGTTTTCTGCATTTCTGCCTATACCCGTCTTCTCGCTTTATGCGTTCCGTTTCACGGACTCAGGGCTGATGGCCGGTATGGCTCTGGGAGTATATGGTATAGCTATGATATTTTCTCAGATACTGCTAGGTCATTTATCCGACATCATTGGAAGAAAGAAGATCGCCTATCTATCTGCCATTCTTTTCTCCCTTGGAAATCTAATTTCGTGGCATCCTTTTAACATATTGGTACTTATATTTTCAAGAGCCATAGCTGGTTTTGGAGCCATGAGCAGTCCACTGTTGGCACTCCTGAATGAACAGGCTGATCGTGAAAGGCGCACAATCTATATGGCGGCCGTCGGCACCTTCTCTGGATTTGGAATAGCTATAGGCGTAATTGCCGGCCCATGGATCATGCAATATATTGGTTTGAGTACATTATTTCTCATTTCTGCCATTCTTGGATTCATCTCAATAACTCCCATTTCGATGCTGAAGGAACATAGCGTAAAATCCAGTGCAAGGCCGGCATTGGAGATCAATGTACCCTTCGTTTTTTCTTCGTTTGCTTCATCATTTCTTCTCTTTGGATCGTTTTTCTTTCTCCCATTATACTGGGTATCGCATGCCGGTGGGATATCATATTCAACGATGATACTGATTACCCTGATTACTGCAGGCATTCTCGGTATCTTTATCAGCGTAAGAATGGGAATGAAAGATTCGATCTCCACAATTACTCTACTTTTATTTGCGGTTTCCGCAATTTTTATGTTCTCGCTATGGCAATTTCAGATTCTTGTAGCTACAGGCTTCTTCATATTTGCCTTGGGTTATACCATGTTCGAAATTGCCTTCATCCCGTTATTGCTGAAAGACAGTTATAGAAATTACGGATCTCTCATAGGATTCTTCAACAGTGGGCGATATGCAGGTGAATTCCTCGGATCCATAACCATAGGATATTTTCTCGGTACATCGCGCATATTCCATCATCTGATATGGTTTACTCTTCTGATCGATGCGCTCATGGTATTTTCCATCCTTTTACTAAATGCTCAAGATTTGAAATATGGCAATATGTTCAATATGCACAATTAGATTTAAATAAAGAATGATTATCATGTTTTTATGAATTTCAAAAAATTAATTCCGCTCATAGCGGTTGCCTTACTGCTTCCTACGGTTGCGACTGCGTCTGTCATAGTTTCCGATACATATACGGTATCTGTAAGCACTACAACGCACGGTATTTACCTCATGCCAGGCCCTAATTATGCTACAGCCAAAAGTAATGGATATATTTATGCTCCTGTAACGGGCTCCGGCAATATGGCAAACATAACCAGCGGATCCCCCATAATGGTTAACTATACAAAATATTCAGGCACCGATTATCTGATGAATGTTCTTGAGATCAAGGATGTGGGAGTAAGTGGAGCACTCTATATAAACGGCAGTCTTCCATCAGGAATATCAATATACGTTAGCAACAACAGTCAATCTTCTCTATTATGGTCATCATCAGGATATTCTATAAAAAACGCAACGACTAATTCGGAAGCTTCATACTCCAACGTAACTCCAATAGTACTAACTCCTGATCATATCTACTACATTAGCTTTGTCATAGATGTTTCCGGATCTTCGACATTATCTGGTTCCAGAACATTGTATCTGAACTACGTATATGATTAAATATGCAATTGCAGTCGCCATAGCTCTGGCTATGGTGACCTTATCTGTGTCGAGTGCTGTGCCTGCGGGAGCAACCATATCCAATGGATATAATATACAGGCCAGCTCCATAGCGGATAAGGTTTATCTTACTTACGGACCAGCTTTTTTCTATCTGGGTAATATCTCGGTGAATAATACGGGGAATTCGTTTATAATAGGAAGTGGTTCCACAATATACCTGAATGCTAAAGAATTTGTAGGAGGATTCATTTTATTACTTTCTTATGCTTTGCAGGTAAACGATTCCTTATCTCCGAATCATGCAGTTCAACTCTGGATAAATGGAACTATTCCTTACAATATAACTGTGCTCGCCCAGAATGATACATCTTCATACGTCATTTCAAATAATACTGTTTTCAACCTATCAAACAATGTACCGCTATATTTTACATTCTTCGCGTTTTCATCCAATAATAATGAAACATTCAGTTTAAATTTCAACTACATAATTGATCATAAAATTGTCATAGAAGATACCTACAATTTTGTATTAGATTGAGTTTTTCATAGAACGATCGTAGTTCATTATAGTACTATCTTAAAAGTCAAGACTATTATACAATAAACCGACATTTAAGTCATGATCTTAGTTTAAGCGTTTAAAGTATACCTATCTATGGGCGTTCAATAATTTTGGACAATACATGTTCGTCTATACGATCGAAGTTCTAAGGGCGATACTGTTCAGGCAAAAGAATTATTTACACAAGGGATTATAGTATCCATATGGTCGATCAAAACGATAACGGTGAGGACATCTGGACCAAGGATGAGGATCTCAACAGAATCATAGAAGACCGTAATTTCAGGATCAAGGTTTTTGGATTTGGCGGATCTGGATCAAACACCATAAATAGACTCATGAAGGAAAATCTTGTGGGCGTAAAACTGATCGCATGCAATACAGATGCGGCCCACCTGCTTCGCATACGATCGCATGCGAAGATACTGCTAGGAAAGAATCTAACGAGAGGCCTCGGTGCCGGTGCAGATCCGACGGTTGGTGAGATGGCTGCGAAAGAGTCTGAAAGTGAAATACTGAGGCAAATCGATGAAACGAGCATAGTATTCATAACTGCCGGTTTCGGAGGGGGTACAGGTACAGGTGCTGCGCCCTATGTTGCGAAGCTTGCAAAGGATCGTGGCGCATTGACGATAGCCTTCGCAACGCTCCCTTTCAGCTCAGAGGGTTATGTGAGAATGAAGAATGCCGCTGAAGGCATAAGAAAGCTCGTTAAGAACAGCGATGCAGCCATAGTGATTCCCAACGATAAGCTCATAGAAAAATATAACGACGTTCCGGTTTACAAGGCGTTCAAATTCGAAGATGAGGTGATCGCAACCGGAATAAAGGGCATAACCGATCTGATCATGAATACAGGAACGATCAATCTGGACTTCAATGATCTACGCAAGGTTATGAAGGATGCCGGATATGCCGCCATAGGCATGGGTTCTTCAAACCAAGCCGTAAACGATAGAATTGTGGAGGCTCTTGAAAGGGCTCTTGACTCCCCATTTATGGATTACGATATCTCGCATGCGAAGGGGGCAATAGTCAATGTAACTGGGGGAAGAGATCTCCAGCTTCAGGAGGCACAGCAGGCAGCGGATATGCTGAGAAAGAAGATATCCAGAGATGCCACTATAATGTGGGGTACGGTGATAGATGAAAACATGCGCAGCGGAGTGAGAATTCTGATCATCGTATCAGGCATAAGGCCAAATTTCAAGATAGATCAGGATCTTGAAGAAGTGAAGTGATAAGTTAATAATAATTACTTCAATGTAATATCTATTTATGTCTGAGATATACACCTCGGTTATATCTTATCGCTTTCTCGAGGGCAGGGAGCATGATGTAAACAACATTGAGAGATCATTCGGAACAATAGGGGCATTTTTCTCTGGGAATGCCGGATACATAAATTTTCATGCATATCGTTCATATCGTGCCGATTCAGACATCATATTCTGGTATTCCAGCAGAGATCCGGATCTCATGATACTGGCCAAAGACAAGATACAGGCGATCATGCGGAAATTTGCAGTTTCATCTTATTCTTCAATATCTGTGTATGATGAAAGTCCATATAATGCCATGAATAAAAAACTGGAAGACAGCCTTAAATTGCCTCCACTCAATTATTTTGTGGCATACCCAATGTCCAAGGATCCTGAGTGGTATCTCCTGGATTTCGATACCAGGAAGGAGATAATGCATGAACACATCAGGATGGCACTGGACCATCCAGATCAGAGAGGTATAAGATCCTATACGACCTATTCTTTCGGGATCGGAGATCAGGAATTTGTGGTTCTTTACGAAATACCAGATATAGCAGCATGGTCTAGAGTTACAGAAAAGCTGAGAGAAGCACGTGCAAGAAAATGGATAGTGAAGGAAACGCCGATATTACTTGGCAGGCTCGTTGATGTCAGCAGTTCCGTCAGTTTCCTTTTCTGAATTTCTTCTTTTGATGCCTTTATAAGTTGTGTAGAAAGCATTCACGCCATGGTTTCTAAGAACAGACGCCACGTATGCGCTTTGGAGACCCATACTGCAGTATATAACATAGGTCTTATTTCTATCATCTATCTGCAGGGCCTGGCCTATCGTCATATTCACTGAATTTTGAACATGATCCTTCTGGTACATTGATTTAGGCCTTAGATCTATGATCACTGCATCAGATGGCACCGATCCCTTGAGTTCGAAATCATCGTTGATCATGCCCCTCAGATCGTCAATATCGAAGATCCTAACGCTGTTCTCGATCTCATTCATATCTATATGCTTCATATCCTCGTCTATGTCCTCTGGTCTTGATCTTATTATTGGATGCGATGCAAAGAGTGAACAGAACTCACCCATGTTCCTCGTAGGAAACGTTCCGATACTCCTGGCTATCTCCACTACCTCATCCTTATCCATCCCTATGAGCGGACGGAGCACAGGAACATCTATGCCACTTTCAATGGCTCTGAGGTTTTCCGCAGTTTGAGATGATACCTGTCCAAGCGACTCTCCTGTAACGATACCGTTGTATCCCTGCTTCAGTACTATGCTTTCGGCGAGCTTGTATATGATCCTCTTGAACGTAACATTGGAATATCTAGTCTTGCCTTCAACGACCATTGTACGTATGAGCGGCCTGCAATCGGCAACATATATTCTTGGTTTTCTATATGGTGCCCATCTTTCGATGAGCCTGCTCACAACATCGACAAATGGAACAAGATCCACAGGATAGGAAAGTGAGCAGAATAATATGTCACTGGGCGAACCGCGCTTCATGATCGCCCAGGTTGCGACTGGTGAGTCGATTCCGCCTGAAACAAGGGCCAGATATCTGCCTTCAGATCCGAGAGGGAGTCCACCAGGGCCGGAAATGACTGTGTCATAGAAGAATGCATCCTTTCCGACTATATCCACGTGTATCCAGACATCAGGATTCTTCAGGTTCACGCCAGCGGATACTCCATAGAGCGCGTCACCCACGCCTTTCTCAACGTCTAGTGAGGTGAAGCCATGTGTACCGATGCGGTTGCATCTCACTCCAAAAGTTTTTCCCTTGACCTTCTCGTTATAGAGTCCAACTGCTATTTCCTTGAGGTCGTCAAGAGTTTCAAATCGGAATCTTTTCGTGGGGGAATAAGATTTTATCCCCATTATATAACGCAGAGGATCATCGTTCTCAGCTTCCACCAGAATATGTCCGGACATTATCCTGCAGCTTGCGTTCCATCCCTTGATTCTATAATATGAACTTATATTTTTAATTAGTATATTTTCCATCCTCTTCCGTTCTTTATCACCTTTGAGGCCGATCTCCGAGTATCGAACTATGTAGAGTGTCATTGTACGACACCGGCTGATGCCATGAGATCCTGCACTATACCTGGGTTTATATTTGCCAGCCTAGTCTTGAGATCATCGATAGAAATATGGCCATCGGATATGAGGCCCTTGACCAGGTAGGAGTATTTCTGGAACACGTATTTCACCAGAGGTAGAAGATCGCTCTTTTCCAGAAGATTTACATCACCTATACTTATGGAATTGACGGTCTTCTTTCTCACCATGAGGTTCTGCATGATTCCGGCTATATAACCAGATATTGACTTTATGCTGATGTAATCAATGTATTTCGAAAGTATCGGATCGCCATCAACGTTTACCTTTCCAGAATCATCCTTATAATCTATGCGTATCATGTCTGGATTGTCAACGGGATAGAAGAATGAAATCTGCGAGAGCGTATCTTCATTCTCTATGACGACGCTTATGTATTTCGGGCTGTATTCAACATATGATAATATGTACTTATCCAGCTTCTCATAATCAACGGATATCTCTGAACTCATCAGGGATCTTCCCTTTCTCACCGGTATCCTGATACCCTTCGATATTGACGACATGTATAGCGTATCCTTCAGCTCCGGTATGAGGCTGCTGTTGAGGGAGAATTCATACGTGATGTTATCATCGCATCTGTAAACCGCCCTTGCCTGATAAGATCCACCGATATGATTTAGGTAGACTGTGTAATCTATTATGTGAAAGGGATCCTGCACCATGAACAGGCTCAGGCTTCCTATGGATCTGTTCAGATCGCCATCCATCTTCTGCTTTATTGCGTTCTGATCGTCTCTTGCTTTGGCCTCTATCTTTTCCTTTATCTGGGAAATGGCCAGGGATGCGAACTCTATCACCTTGTTCTTTACATCCGATGCATCCACTCCAGTTTGTGAGAAATCGAAGTTCTGAACGGTATTCTTGACTTCAAGCACGAAGTTATCGGCGATCTTCTTCCTATTGTCTATCAGAACGCTGAAATTTTCGTAATCGCTCTTCTCCTTCCTGTAATTCTCCATATAGACGAGAGCGTCGATAAGATTTGAGATCGATTCTGCGGTTATAGCCATGACAAAGAGTTTATTCAAAAGTATTATAAAGCAATATCTCAATATTGAAGGGATATTTATGGCAGACACGCTTGATAAGGCGATAGACGACACAATACTTCAGATCAAGGCCCTGATGCTCATTGCTGGAAATGACAGGGCAGCTCAGATCAGAATAAGGGACAGGATATATCAAAGCCGCGATCAGTCTGTGATGGAGTTCAGGCAAATCGTCGGACAGGAAAAGCCAGGCCGTGAATATCTGTATACTGCCATAGGTGACTTCATAATATCGTCGTTTCTTATACTTCTCTCAGCTATGGTGATGACACCAGCTCTGGCGACCTTTGTTAATGCAAATCTTGTTTCTAGGTATCTGGACAGCGTTGCGGTAAACATAGTAGCGCTGAATACGGTTGGATACGCAGAAGTTATAGGAATGCTGTTTCTCTCATTCTTCATGCTTTTCCTCGGGCTGCATACAATAAGGTTAGGTGCAGAGAACACGTCAAGGATATGGTGAATACATGTTCAGACGGTTTAGGAGGATCACGCTGATCACAAAGGCACTATCCACAGCCGTCGGTATATTCTTTATCTATTCAACCATCTTCTATCTCATAACCTCCAGCCCACTGTCAAACTTTTCATTTGGGTACATGATAGTGTTCTTTGCAGTCATCGTTTCACTGGTACTTTCATCCATCCTGATAGCTGAATTACCATCAGTTTACAGGATAAGATTCAGGAAACCAACACTGAAGGAAGGTGGTACCCCGGTATATGGATTCTTCACCCTCTTTGCCATAGGACTCGGTACCACCATAGGTTCTCCGCTTTTTATACTGATCCCTGAGAATATATACGAATACTTCATAGTTTCAATATCCTCCCTTGTCCTGGCAGTGATAATGTCCTATCTACTCGCATACCTCTACGATCGTATGCATATATACTCTCACGACCACAACCTGAATGCACTCGGCGGCCCATCATTCATAAGAACGGCATATGGAAGGCAGAGCCTGAGGTATTTCATATCACGATTTTCCATGTGGATAGCAAATACGTCTCTGGCAGCATTTTCAGTCATTTACTTTGTAGAATTCACCTTCAACGTCATTTCTCCTCTGCTGGCCGTAATGGGAGTTTCCCAGATACTGAGGAATGGAGTCATTGCCGGAGCCATACTCTTCATGATAATCTGGTTCGTAATAAACGCCTTCTATGGAAAGAGGTATATGAGAGGTATAGGCATCGCACAGATAATATTCCTGACAATAATGGTCTCCATAATATTCTTTGACGCGCTGGATCTTGGCTTCGGTCACTCCTGGAACATGTCTGGGCTCCTTGTATTTCATGCAGGTGCTCCTGAGCTTATTCTTATAAATACAGGGTATCTGTTCATACTCTTCTTCGGGTTTCAGGAGATACAGGTTATGGTAAGAGATTCCAAGGATGAGTCCAGAATTCCGATCATTTCTTTCATAACCGGCAAGGCCTATCCCAAGAGAAGGTACATGCCATACTCCATGTATGCAACCATAGCTGGTGCAGGCTTCATTCAGGTTCTGTATGCTCTTGCGGTCTTTTCAGTCCATGCACAGTATTCAGCCGTGGAAACAGCTGTAATACCTGCCATATACATCGCATCCGTGTTCCAGAATAACCTGTGGGCTCTGGCTATGGCGGTCTCGTTCCTCCTGGCCACGGTCACTACGTTCGTTCCCGCGTTCATGGCTGCGTCAAGGCATCTGCGATCGCTTGCGGAGGATGGGATATTCCCTCAGTCGTTTTCAACTCTCTCATGGGTATTCACCTTTGTGCTCATAATATTCATGAGCCTTGGTGGCACAGCCTTCCTGGTGAATATAACGGACTTCATGGTTCTTATTTCCCTGTCATTGATAGCCCTGGCGGCAATACCGCTGAGAGATAACCGCAGCAGATTTGATCATGTGGCAGCCATTTCAATAATTACGTTCCTCATGTTTATGATCGGCGCTGTCAGCATTTACTTCAACGATAAATCAGTAGTAATCCTTGGGATAATGGCTATACTCTCTGCGTATCTTCTTTACGATATAATGAAACTATCAATGATGGGGATGGAACTTTTCGGTCTGGCGCTTGGCATCATGTCTCTGCTGTCTCTTCTGGTATTCAAAGCAGTGGCCTCGCCCACGGTCAGAATAATCGGAAACATAGCAATTCGTTCGCCTTACAACCTCATCTACATAGAGCTTTCCCTGATCATAATGTCGATCATGCTCATCCTGAACGTTTTGCTTCGCCTTCGGACTCAATCCAGGAATATAACCTTCACATGAATGCGTTCATAGACCACTTATCATACAAGATATTTCATTGCGATCCTCCATTCATGCGAACTTTCTCCGTAGTTGATAAGAAATAGAGCGAAACAGCGAGTGAAACGATGACGATCGCGAGTGCCGAAAGGGAGTATATGTCCTTAACTCCGGTGGATATGTCAATTATGATTTCCCTTATTATGTATGAAAGACCAGCCTCGACCACATGTTTTAGGCCAAGTGGGCTTCTGACGACGAAGTCATGCGCTCCGAGATACAGTTCAAGCAGAACTAGGGCGAAGAAGGCATTTTCGACTAGGGAATAGGAAAGAGCCTCAAGGCCATCAGACCTCATTGTATATATATCATATATTGCATAGGCAATGTCCAGTATGATGCTGATTACAAGCAATGTTTCTATGATGTATCCAAAGATCTTTATGATGGCAGGAGTGACATCCACGATGGATTATACCCAGAATGGTTATAAATTATTTTTCGGAAGATTCGTCGATCTGATGCCATCTCTTTGCCAGATCGATTGCTAGATCGACAGCTCGTTCAGGATCCGGCTCAACATATACATGGCCTTCCTTTTCCTTCGTTCTCGGTATGCTGATCGGATATATAGAGACCACATCTTTGCCTTCGCTTATGGCGAATGAAGCCTCTGAGAGAGTACCTGCAGATCCATCTATCGCTATTATGGCCTGAGATGCCCTGATTATTAGGAAATTTCTCATATAACCCATTCCTGTGGGTATCGGTATCTTAACGTAACGGTTGGCCTCCGATGGGTCATAACCTGGTAGTATGCCTACCACCAAACCATTTCCATCAGAAACACCGTGCGAAACACATTCCATGACTCCGGTAAGCCCACCGCATATCACCGTGACATTCCGCATGGCGAGTATCCGGCCAACCCGATACGCTATATCGCACACTTCATCCTTTACACGACTTCCACCTATGACTCCTATGTTCATGGGATCACTCAGAACAGATCTGGAATCTGGTTATCGACATCAAGGACAAGAACCTTTGGTGCATCTCCCTCATTGATCCATTCCAGATCACTTTCCGCTTCATAGTTTCTAACTTCGGAACCAAAGCCTTCTGCGATCTTCTCTATGTTGAAGTTGAATTTCAGGAATTCCCTGTCCTCTACTCCATATCCATATGTCCTCGAATAACTTCTCAGTATATTGTAGCCATTGTTCCTGAGCACTATGAATTTGGCAGCAATTCCGTATTTATGAGCAGTCCATAGGCTCTGCGGGGTGTACATGAATGCGCCATCGCCAATAATGCCGATGGTCTTCTTCTTTAGCATGGCGACTGATACGGCCGCCGCATCGCCCCAGCCAAGAGGACCACCACGTGAAGTGAAGTAGGTTTTTGGCCCGTCTGCAAAGTATTTCCTGACAGAACCGGAAGCCGTAACGGCCTCATCCACTGCAGTATACCCTTTGAGATGGCGGT
This sequence comes from Thermoplasma sp. Kam2015, assembly GCF_003205235.1. Lineage (NCBI taxonomy): Archaea > Methanobacteriati > Thermoplasmatota > Thermoplasmata > Thermoplasmatales > Thermoplasmataceae > Thermoplasma > Thermoplasma sp. Kam2015. Next base: position 177,530 of record NZ_QJSM01000018.1, read on the forward strand.
GCACCTTCGCTATTATGTCCTCATACACTAATTTCTCAGGAAACCTGTTGGGTTTGATCCATTCCTTCTTTCTTGCGTACTTTACCGCTGCACGCAGGAATGACGAAGGATCGGAGAAGTAGGTCTCGCCCACGTAATGGCCGGATTGCGTGGATATGAATATGGATCTGTCCATAAATTGCGGATCCTCTCCGGTGTATGGATATACGAACACATCCGATCCTATGAAGAGTATGAGGTCATAGGGTTCGAGGATCCTGTTCATGGCGGAGAAGGCGGGAGGCAGATCCTGAACGTACAGATCATCCTTGTAATATGAAGACGCCTGGGCCCAAGGTTCGACATATACAGGGACATTCAGTGAATGGGCAAAATTTCTTGCATCCTCCATCGCGCCGTAAGCATCTATTTCGGATCCGAATATCAGTGCGACCCTCTTTGCAGAATTTACACGTTCCATTATTTCACGTACCTCATCCTCGGTCAGGGCGGCTAGCGAATGCCCGGCAACATTCGTTTCAATCGGATCCGCGGTTTCATCCATTATGTCCATGGGAAATGAGACGAAAGTGGGCCCGAAGGGTGGCGTCATGGCTATATTATAGGCACGTTTCATTGCGAGAGGAATCTCCTCAGGCCGCCTCACCTCATATGCATATTTTACATAGTTAGAAACCATACCCAGCTGATCGCCGGATAGCAGTGGATCATAGTATAGATGCCTTCTGTCCTGCTGACCAGCTGTTATTATAACGGGAGAGTGATTGCGTGCCGCGGATGTTATGAATGCCATTGAATTCGAAATGCCTGGTAATGAATGCAGGTTCACCACGGAAGGACGCCCGCTGAACTGGGCATAGGCATCGGCCATTGCGACCGAAATCGAATCATGCAGAGTCAGTACATAATCCTCAACCGAGGATAGCATCGGTATTTCCGTCGTACCAGGATTTCCGAAAATAGGATATAGGTGGTTCTTCTTGAGAAAATCCGAGAATATCTGTGAGGCCTTCATATTCATGCTTATTATTTTTATCTAATATTCTTTTTGTGATAGACTGTATATATCATTCACGGAATATATACGCATATGATTCGTTCTTATCCATATCTTGAGGCGCAATCCATTTAGGACGCGTCCCCCATTCCTTTTCACATACACTCAAACAGATAATATTTAAACTGATAGCTATAACGGAACCTATGAAGACCAAAGCATTGTACTTGGACGATTCATATTCAGTTGAGGGTACAGGAACAGCTGTATTTGTGGAATTCACTGATATGAAGGTGGATCAGTCAATATTCTATCCGACAACGTTTGGAGAGCCAAATGATACGGGTAAGGTGATAATAGATAACAAGGAGTATCAGATTGTCGATACAATTTACGACGGCGAATATATACATCTGATATCAATGGATACTTATCCACAGGACATAGTTGGAAAAACTGTGAAGCAGAAGATAGACTGGGACAGGCGGTATATACATATGAGATTCAGAACAGCATTGAAGATAATATCTGGGCTTGCTTATAGAAAATGGAAGGTGCCCTGCCGCGTTAATGAGACCTACGATGACAGGGCATGGATAGATATCGAGAAGCCAGACATCACGGAAGACGAGATCAACGAAGTCATGACGGAAGCAAACGAGATTGTTAAGAAAGATCTAGAAGTTAAATTCAGATATATTGGCCTGGATGAGTTCAACGGCGATGAGGATCTTAAAAAGATGTCTGCCCATGATGCCTTTGACGAAGAGAGAATACGTATAATGGCCATAGATGGACTTCCTGAACAACCGGAATTCGGTGTAAATGTAAAGCGGACCGGCGAGGTCGGCCAGATAAACTATAAAACTACAAAATTAAAGGGAAAGGTTTCGAACAGAATAAACATAACATTACAGTGAATCTGATGATTCACATGCTTGCAATTTTATTTTGTGAACATACGAGGTGTCTATTTTTCCTTTACAGCCTGTAACACCTTATCCCTTATTTCATCTGTGAAATCGTATATATTATGAGCATATCTGAAATGCATCTTCACCATGGGTGGGACATCTTCCTTCCTTTCTTCTTCCAGAGTATAGCTGCAGTCGAATCCATAATCCCTGCATCTGAACACATACGTCATAACACTAACATACCTAGGCTGTAATTAACGATTTTGTTTATTGAAAAATAAGCGGCCTGTAAAAAACAAAGATACGATATTTTTATGGTTATACGTAGACCTCTGTCAATGACGATTCTTAATGAAAATTATTTCTAGGCCAATAAGAATGGATCTATGCATTCTGGATGAGGGCTTGCTGAGGTAACGAAATAGATATTCTATCTTATTGGATGTGCTGATGGAGATATCTTCTCTGAAATTAATATCCGAAACTTCAACTATGGGTCAGCTCATAGACAGAACCGAAAAATGATGCTTAAAACTATGCAATGCTTACGTGTTCTAGTGTGTTTCATAGATGCTGTCTGAGTAATAATGATCATGGAGTCTGCCATATATATCGACCTTGACGTTGAACGGACCAACATCATCGGCTGCGATGATATGGTGGCAGTGATCGCATTCAAGGCTCATGTTGTCCTTAACATGGAAGACTATGCCTCCGCACTCTGGACATGAGCTCCGTATGAAAAGATCCTCAGGCTTCAATAGCGGAACCTGTATCTCTCTCCTTGGCTCTTCCTGTACCCGGCTCCTCTCATGCTGTATCCTCTTCTGTCTTGATTCGTTCTCCAGAAACAGATAGTATATACCTACAGAGGACCATGCGAATAGAAATACAGTCAATAAAAGAGAATAATCTGGAAATCTTGAAGCTAAGACGCTGAGAAAACTTATCATACTCATGATATAATTGGTGAGTACTGCCCGCATCAAGCCGAATTTGATGTAAATTATAGAGACCATCAGGGTTGTTATATAGGCTGATATCACATAATAGATGTTTTCTCCAAGAATGAGATACAATATTGCGGAGTACGTTGCCACACCTATGGATATGGCCCCTACTATATTCCAGTTTAAGTCGTCACTCTTGAGGATTATCCTAGGCTTCCTCGAGGCATAACCATAAATGATCATCATCACAGTTATTGGAATAACGGAGAGAAATAACGATTCAAATGGTACAGATACAAAATAGTAGTAAACCTGTATAAAATTCGGAAGCTTATTCACACTGGTTATTCCATAGGAAGGATAAACGCTTGAAATTATGAAGGATAAGATCAGATCAACTAGAACATAGATGGCCAGATACCAGAAGAACTTGCCTGACCCTTTAGTAGAGAATGAGGTGGTGTAGTCTTTCTTAAATTTCAGAAGCGAGATGAGACCAATAATGACAAGAATTATTGAGATGATTATGACGGCAAAGAAGAAAATTATACTGGTATGAAAGGACAGCAAAGCATAATCAGAGACAGGAAGTACGGATAGCTTCGCGATATTCTTGAAGATCGCCGGCAGATAGTATAAAGTTATGATTATTGCAATAGAGATACCAGCAAGTCCGAATATATAGCCAGGTACATCCTTTTTATCCATTGACATACCAGTATTAAAACTTTGAATTAAGACTTATGGATAATGTTTGAGGCCCGATTAGAGAATTAAGATTTAGAAGACTGAGTGATTGATTAAGCGAATGGAAAAGAAAGGAAACGATTTGAATGAGTCCTTAGGCTGATCGATATCGCAGCGTTCCTCTATTTCAATTGGATCGGAAACTGAGGCTTGTATAAACGCAATATATTGCTGTGGATAAGATGCCCAGTTTTCACGTAGAACACATCAACACTGTAAGAGATAATTGGACTGAGTTAAATCGCAAATGCTTAGCCAATATATGCCAAATTGTAATTTAGAGAATGCGAAATGAAGCTTAAGCGAAGTAACTGTTTTAAGCATGTATCTAGTATTCCATTATGCATGATAAGGCCGTTTCACCGATCATAGCCACGATACTACTGATCGCTATAACGGTCACCTTGGCTGCAACTTTCTATACAGAGGTGTCACCATATTTTTCTCAAAACCAGTATTTTACCCCTCAAGCTCAGATACAGGTCATAGCTGGAAACCAGACTCATGCATATGCCTATTACATTTATGTATCGTATTTTCCGGGATCGCTGGCTCTTCATGATGTTGACATGATCTTGATATCCAATGGTACTCAAATGATCATAAACCTTGGAGCGGCATATCCTCAGGACAACCTGTCGACCACGGGCCTTGAAGTCAATATAACGATCTATACCAACGGCCCTTATTTCAATTCCGGATCATACGTGTTTCTTAAAATGCCCAGCTCACTGTCCTATATTTCATTCGTGGATATGAAAACAGGATCTAGGATAGTTTCTCTCTCATCAAATATATAGGGATCGTATCTTTACTTCTTACAATGATCAACGGCATATCATAAAGGATCCTTTTGATTTTTGTTCCAGAAATTAAGCTCAACAGCTGATCAGGAAAAAATATTTCATATCAGGTTATATAGATAGAGAGGTAAAGAGTCATGGATGTACCTGCATACTGTATCGGCTGCGGTAGAAAACGAAAGGGCGATGAGCTGAGATGCCCTGCCTGTGGTTCCCTGTTTGAGATACGCCCAGAATTTCGATATCATGATAAGATTGAATATAATTTCCCATATCTACGGAATGTCATTTCTTTAGGGGAATCTGAAACTCCCGTATTTCAAGCCGATGGCTTCAGCTTGAAGCTTGACTATATGCTTCCAACATTCTCATACAAGGACAGAGGATCAAAGATACTTATTTCTCATATAGTTGATATAAGAGATTCTGAGAACATCTCGAAGATCTCTGAGGATTCTTCTGGAAATGCTGGAGCATCGATAGCAGCTTATGGATCTGCTGCTGGATTTTCTGTGGAAATATATGTTCCAGAAACAGTTGCCGGAAAAAAATTCTGGCAGATACAGGCCTATGGAGCAAGGGTAATAAAGATAGCGGGTAGCAGAGAGGACGTCCAGGCAGCGGCGGAGAGATCAGGATCATTTTATGCAAGTCATGTTCTCAGGCCTGAGTTCAGGGATGGCATAAGAACACTTGCATATGAGATATACAGGCAGTTCGATAAAATGCCAGAAAACATATATGTGCCCGTCTCAGCCGGAACGTTATTGCTGGGTCTATTCTCAGGATTAAATCATCTTAAGGAAGCCGGAGAGATAACAAGTATGCCCAAGATAATCGCCGTTCAGACCGAAGCAGTTTCCCCATTGTGCGCTAGAATGAACGGCACAAGGTACGATCCGGATAACACATTGAAATCCGTAGCAGATGCACTGGTTTCTAAAAGGCCGCCACTTCTGGAAAGGATGCATTCGGTTGTATCAGAAAATGGCAGGTGCATAACCGTGAATGATGGGGAGATAATAGATGCAAGAAACGATCTTGCAAGAAAGGGATTCCTTGTTGAATATAGCTCTGCAACGGTGTTCGCGGCGTTTAAGAAGAAAAGATTGAACAACAGCCTGTTGATCCTCACTGGGTCTGGGCTGAAGAACGATTTTTGATCCGCTCCTTACGTTCTCTTTTTAACCTCTCTATTCTTTCCTTTTCCTCACGCACTCTAATTGCCTGCCCAACGAATTCTCCCTCGTTAGTCAGTATGATCTTTTCTCCGAGTCTTTCTTTATCCTCGGCGACAAAGCCATAATCTATGAGATTCTTGAGTGTACCATCAGGATCTTTCACGCCACTCTCGTTTTTGACTCTGTAAAGCGGAACCTTCCCGCCATGGTTCTTTATGAACATCAATAGCTTAACTTCATCTTCTGACATATCATAGTTGTTTTCCAGCTTTCCCTTTATCACAGGTTTGTTGAAGGGAGAACCTTTAACCAGCACCTTAGACTCAGCCATTCATACCGCCCCCATATATACATTTAGAGTATCGTGATCGATGATGCTATATGGATCGCCTTATCGTTACTCCTCAGCTGAAGCTTCGGAGCTTCCTGCTTCAACGATCAAACTCGATCCCCCTACTGCCAGATCGCAGTTTCCCGTCATTGGAAACTTTCTTTCGGACCACGTCTGGAAGAAGGGTTACGGAGGTTGCGATCTCCACAGGCGTGTATTCGGATCTCATCGATCCCACTCAAGTATCATCCACTTGTTTATCGTGAATGATACAAAAGAATATGGTAAGACCATCTATAAATATTTCCATTGGGGGATGTCTGTGCATCTCCTGTCCGAAGGAGGAGAATTACTGCTTCTCCCAAATCACTAAGCTCTCTGTGAGCTACTCCTCAGCTGAAGCATCGGAGCTTCCTGATTCAACGACCGACCTCTGCCTGTACGGATATATTCCGTACAAGCCCGATGTTGCGATCTCCACAGGCGTAAGTTCGGACTGCACTAGCCCTACTTTTATCAATCCTATTTTCCTTATGTTCTTTGATGCGTTGTGATCCCTGTCTATGATGAGACCACATACATCACAATGATATATGCGATCTGATAACTTCAGATCATGCTTTACGTTACCGCATGATGAACATATCTTAGATGATGGATCGAACCTTCCTATCTCTATTATATTCTTTCCATATTTTTCTGCTTTCCATTCCAGTTTCTGCTTGAAGGAATAGAAAGAAACATCACTTAGACTCTTCGATATATGATGGTTCTGCATCATTCCATGTACGTTGAAGTCTTCGATGACTATGGTATCGTACTGCTTGGCTATCGCAGTCGATATTTTATCATCGAAGTCTTCACGCATGTTTCTCAGCTTCATGTACTCCTTCTGTAATTTAAGTATATGCTTCCTTCTATTCTTCGATCCTTTCTGCTTTCTTGATAACTGTTTTTGAAGACGCTTTATTCTTTTCTCTACCTTCTTTATGAATCCTGGATTCTCTATTGCTATACCATTCGATAAGGTTGCAAATTTTTCGATGCCTAGATCTATACCAACGGAGTTCTCTTCAGATAATGGCTTCTTCTCTGGTAGTTCTTCCTCATTTTCATATATAATAGAGCAGTAGTAATAACCTGAATCCTTGGTTATTACTATCTCGTTGATGTCTTTAATCTCGGACAGCTTCTTCTCAGAGCCCTTGAAGTATATGCCTTCAGAGAACTTTGGGAAATATATACTGTTTCCTCGAATTTTGATGTGCTGTGGTACTGCAAAGAATTCGTTGATACCTTTCTTTTTGAATTTAGGATGTTCAGTATTCTTATGGAAGAAGTTCTTGAATGCATTGTCTAAGAAACTAGGGACATCTGTAAGGATTGTGAGTTTATTTCATACAGCCATGGATATTCCTTCTTTAGATCGATGATCATGTTCTGTGTGTCCAGATAGCTCAATGAAGATTTCTCCGCATCCCTATGCGTTATATAGTATTCATCCCTCTTCGCTAAGAAGTAATTGTATACGAATCTACAGCTGCCAAAGTGCTTTTCCAGTAAAATTTTTCTGTCTTTCATTTGGATACAGCTTCACTCTGGCAGCTGTTATCATTGTCTATAGATATTATATCATCATATTAGCCTTTCCTTTGGGGGAAGTTCGTGTATCTCATCGCTAAAGCTGTTGAGATTTACAGCTTCCCCCAAACCCCTAACTTCTTTTTTAAATTGGCGGATAATGATTTGATCTTTATCAATATATCAAGCTTAGAGAAAGGAGAATATGCTTCAACCAAAAAATAGCGGACTAAATCGCATCCTGCAGATGATCCCTCGGTATGAGAATAATCCTGGTCTATGCTGATAGATACCTCCATGGATCATCTTTAATATGTGATTTTGAGCGATTCCAGCACTCAAAAATAGCCAAGTCGGTGTCTGATGATCGGTACGGATGACTGATGTGAACTACCCCGCCCTCGGGGCAGTCCAGATCCCGTACGATGAATATTTAAAGAAGTATCATAATCACGGTTTGCAGTCCAACCGCATTTATGACATGAGAATATACAGTCTGATAAAGTTAGATCTTTCTTTACATAACAGCATCTAGCACATGTCTTTGAAGTGTTCCTCGGATCTACTTTCACTACCATCCTAACAGCGCTACTAGCCTTGTAGGGGAGGTAGATCATAAACTTGGAGAAGTTGGAGTGAAGGAGATGCTTTCTCAAAATGAAACACGTAGCTGGCAACTTGAAAATTCTTAATGAAAATGCGTCCTATGTGAATACTGTTCATTCCTTCATTGTTTCATATATTATATGGTCGATCAGTTCAAGTATCAAGTCCGCACCTATATCCTGCGCTTTGGGAGAACCCGGAAGGGAGAAAACTGGTTTTCCAAAGATTATAAAGAGATCCGCCGATGACAGATAAGCGAAGATTCCAGCCTGCCCCTCGCTTCTCCTCCGGAAAATTTCCCCGAAGCCAGCCACCTGTTTTTCGGCAACCTTTCTCAAGGTTGTTGAAGTAACATCATATCTGCTTACGCCGGTCCCCCCATTATAGACGAAAACATCATACTCGCCAAAGTCAACGAACAGCTCAGACAGTATCTGTACCGGATCATCTTTAACCAGCGATCTCTTCACCCTGTAATCTTTGAATCGTTCAGCAAGTATGTTTCCGGACTCATCCGTTTCCATGGTCCTTGTGCTGGATACAGTGATGATTTTTATTCTTAAATCGTAGTGCCTTTCACCATGATGATCCCTCTGTTCCATGTATTAGTAATAGTTTAGTATCGATATCTATCTTTGCTTCATTCGGTAATGAACTACCGTTCCTGAAATACTATGCATTATTATGCATTTCTTTCTTGCAGTCATTGGCATCCTCAACAATTACTTGATCTGGATGGTACAAGTAATCATTCTTCATATAATGCCAAGAGGAACTGCTACTCACGGTAAACGGGGTACCGCAGAGGTCTAATCCACGGATAGAAATGGATAACGATGATAATCTATTCCTATCGTAGGTTAAACCACAGCTATTGCATTTGGATGCTTTCCAGATTGGGTGCTCTAATCTTCCACCACATACAGGACATTCAGAAGAAGTCCCCTCTGGGTCTATATACAATGTTTTATTATTTGTTGTGTATATTTTACTCATATATATTACATAATAATGCATAACTATATATATAAATATTTCCATTAAAAGTTAAAACCCTTCCCTTACGGAAGAGGACTTTCGCCCCTTTAACCCCCGCACGTTAAAGAGTTAAATCCGATGAAAATATACTGGACCAATGATAAATATATCAAAAAAGGGTATAAGCATCAGAACAGCTACAGCCATCGGAAGAATACATCTCAGGAAATCAACGATCAAGGCAATAATAGACCATAATGTGAAAAAGGGGGACGTATTTGAGGTGAGCCGCGTCGTGGGGACGCAGCATGCAAAGAATACATTTCTAAATATACCGTATTGTCATAATATACCGATTGAGGGAGTGGATGTAGATTTCAAAACGGGTGAGGATTATATTGAAGTTTCATGCACGCTGACGACAACTTACAAGACGGGCATAGAAATGGAGGCCATTAACTGTGTCTCAGGAGCACTGCTAAATATTTGGGACATGGTTAAGTATCTTGAAAAAGACGAAACCGGCAATTATCCTGAAACAAAAATTGAAAACATCCGCGTGCTGGAAAAGAAGAAGAATTCCCTATAATATTGAGATTTTGCAATTAAATTGAAGATCGTTTTCAATCAGATAGCCTAGAGACTATGTGATATTTTCCTATTGAATGACGATCTGGCGAATCAATAACATGTAGCTTAAATCTTCAATAATGCGTTTATATTATGACGAATTATTAAGTTATGAAAGTTTTACTGATAAAGCCTCTGAATCCAACCGGGAGTGGTTATACCACGAAGTTTGGTTTTCTTCCAACTCCACTGGGGCTTCAAGTTCTGGCAGCACAGGCAAGATCCATAGGCGTCAGCGACGTGAGGATCATCGATATGGAAGCTGACGATCTAAATATGGATGATATGGTGGAATACGTCGATGAATGGAGGCCTGATGTCATTGGAATAACGCTTCACGCGACCGCCGCGCATGCATTCTCTCAGGATCTGATAAAGCGAATAAAGAAAATTTACGATCCGCTTGCGATAGCCGGAGGACATCAGGCAACATTCGTACCAGGCGAGCTACTTGACAACGGATTTGACGTTATAGTTCTCGGAGAGGGCGATGAGGCATTCAGAGATATACTGGATCATTACAGAGACGGGCGAGATTTTTCAGACATTCCTGGCATCATATATAAAAATGGAACTCTGAAAATTCGCACAGAGAGGAGAGAACTCATCGACGATCTGGACAGGTTGCCCATACCGGCCTTCGATCTTGTCGAGAAGGATAGGTATACCTTCAAGGTCTTCGGAGAGGGAAGTGTAGCAACTGTTGAAACCTCCAGGGGCTGTCCATATGCATGCGATTTCTGCTCCGTCACACCTACTTGGGGAAACAAATGGCGAAATAAATCAAATGACCGCATAATGGAGGAGCTCAGGATAGTGAAAAAACTCGGTTACCGGTGGGTCTTCTTCACAGATGATATATTCATAGTGTATCCAAACATCAAACAGAGATCGGATCTGTTTGACAGGATAATAGACGAGGATCTTGGGCTCAAGTTCATCGTCCAGATGCGGGCCGACGTCACCGCCAAGAACCCCGAACTGATTAAGAAGGCAAGCAGAGCTGGGCTCACAATAGCCTTCCTGGGAATAGAATCTGGGAGCGAGGAGATCCTGAAGGCAATGCACAAAGGTATAATGACAAATTCATCGATAAATGCTGTCAGAGTACTCAATCAGAATAACGTCGTTGTGCTTGGTGGGATGATGCTAGGGGCACCTTACGAGAGATTCAGCGATATGATAAAGACAATCAAGTTCTCGAGGGCGCTGGCCCGTGCAGGTATAGATGCGATTCAGATCAGCACATACACTCCACTGCCTGGAACGAGAATCTTCCTTGATGCCTTGAAGAACAAGGGTATATTCACCCTTGACTGGTCGAGATACGATATACTCACACCTGTCGCGAAGACAAAGGTCAATCCAGCGATAATTCAGGCCCTGACTGCATATGGCTATTATTCATTTTACGCGTATAAATGGCTCCATGATAGACTTCATGATGTGAAAGCAGTGGGCTTCAAAGGTGACATCATGATGAATGCCCAGAAATTCATTCTGAGGATGATGCCCTCCTACATCAAGGATATATTCAAACTTCCGTCTGACATACTGCGCACGGCCATAATTTACAGGGAAGGCATGAAGCACAACGTGATATCGGAGGATAGAATCAGGGAACTCATTGCCGATTCCAGTTCCATAGTCTATAAGGAGACAGATATTAAAAATCCATATTTTAAGATAAAAATGCAGTGAAACAAAATATTTATTAATGTATGACGTTTATTAATAACGATGTATGACGCTGAAATAAGCAGAAGGAACCCGGGGCTATTCATCTTTCTGATAGACCAGTCAAGATCCATGATAAGGAAGATGGCGGGAGGTAATGAATCCAAGGCAAAAGAAGCGGCTGATGCTATAAACAGGCAGATAGGAGAGCTGATAATGAGATGCACCAAGAATGACGGAGTTCGCGATTACTTCTATGTTGGTGTTATAGGCTACGGTGGAGAAAAGGGCAAGGCTTCATATCTTCTGGAGGGCGGTGTGGTCCCGGTCTCAAAACTTGCCGACAATCCAATCAGAACCGAGAAGAGGATGATGAAGGTCCCCGATGGATCTGGCGGAACAGTTGATGTTGAATACGAATTTGGTGTCTGGTTTGAGCCTGTTGCCAACAGCGATACCCCTATGGTCAGAGCGCTGAACATGGCAAAAGAGGCAATAGAGAGCTGGATAAATGATCACCCGTCATCATATCCTCCCGTGGTCATAAATATAACGGACGGACAGTCTACGGATGGTGATCCCTATCCTGTGGCTCAGTCCATAATGAGCATGGAGACCGAGGATGGCAATCCCCTCATATGGAACTGTCATCTGTCCACTGAGAATTCGGCACCTCTTTCATTCCCATACTCTGAGAACCAGCTTCCCAATGATATGTACGCCAGATCGCTGTTCCGCATGTCGAGCGTTCTGCCAACGAAGTATATAAATTATGCAATTGAAACTTTTCCAGAAATAAAGGATGGATCCAGATCATATGTGTTTAATGCTCAGCTTGAGCAGATGATAGAATTTATAGACATAGGTACCAGAGGCGCAATAAGCTCGATGGAATGAACGGATGATAAGATTATTCCACTACCATCAGCCGAAGATCGGTAACAGTGAGAGTGAATACGAGGACGCTTTCTCCTATGATGAGGAGAGGGGTCTTTTTGCCATGGCAGATGGATCTTCGGAATCTGTTTTCTCCAATGAATGGGCCAGATCTCTTGTCGAGACCTTCGTTCAGGGAAGATATGACATGAAGATAGATGATATGGTGGAAACTGCAGTTGGGCTGTGGAGATCAAAGCTTCCATGGGATAATATGAAGTGGTTCGTAAAGAACAAGATCGCAAGGGGTTCCATGTCCACATTTTTAGGGCTTGAAATTGCAGGACACGAATTCAGATCCGTGGCAGTTGGTGATACCTGCCTTTTCATCGTATCTTCAGAGGGGCTGAAGAGCTTTCCGGTGAAGAACGCCTCTGAATTTGGAAACACGCCGAAGCTGATATGGACAGGAAATCCACTGCTCAGAACGAGAAGATCGATAAGGTGGGCCAATTACATGGAGGGAAAGATCTCAGAAAATGATATCCTGATAATGGCCACGGATTCTCTGGCCCATTGGATCCTTAAAAATATTGAACATAGGCCGTGGAGGGCATTGATGGATCATGCAGACGATGAACATGATTTCATAAGCGATCTGATAAACTCGGGTCATATGAAGAACGACGATGTGACCTTCGCTATCATCTCGCTGAAATAGCTTTCCGCAGATCTATATTCGTCCGATCTCTCTCATTCAACGCCTTTATTATCATTGATGCTAGCTTCCAGGATTTTCCACCCATGGTTTTAATGTATGCGAAGATTTCGGATTTATCCGGGTTCAAAAAATCAGCCTTCCTGAATAGAAGCGCGTCGGGATCGTCACCGTTGAACTTCCATGCCTCAGGTCTCAGTGAGAGCACATACAGGGATGTGTAGATCACCAGGGCTGAGAAATCATCCATATCCTCGGAAAAATCAGACGGCTTCCTGTCCGGCCTCTGGAAGTTTTCATGCCCGTTCTCATTAGATGGCATATTTTTAAGCGCAGGCACATACATGCCGTCATAGTCCACGAATACTATTCTACCGTTGCTCACGAGTATGTTGTCGTTGGAAAGATCTCCATGTGCCATATTATTTCTTTTGAGTTCCATGACCATGCTCATGAATTCTCCTGCTATCCTTCTTATCTCTTTGGCATTGTCTATGTTTTTCTTCAGGAATGTGTAGAGCGAATCCCCATCAACCCAATTCATTTTCAGAACTGGATAATACTGATTTGGATCCTTCATCGTTCTCACGCCATTTTCTATGTATTCAAAGTGTACCAGGCATGAAACCTTTCTCCCCTGCAGGTGACGGCCCAGTTCAAAATAGCGTCTGTGAAGATCGGATCCCTTGGTGAAGCATTTTATTGCGTAGTATGAGCCGCCATTTTCCAGTTTGAATATTATACCATAGTTTCCAGATGAATATATGGTGTTTCCGGCCATCTTCACGTTCGGGTTCCTGATCAGTTTATAATTTTTCAGATCCTCAGAGAGAGAATAGGTCAGGTTCTGGAAGGCCTGTGCGTAATCAAACTGACTTGGCCACTTCTTAATCTCCCTGAAGCTGGGTTTTTCAACATTCTGGTATTCATGATCCGTATTGCTCTTCTGCTGGATCTCTTCAACAGGCGTGGAGCCGGAATGATCAACCTTGGGGGAAGGTGCCGAAGTGTCTGAAAAATAGATGTATGCGAATATCACACCAGCGGCTATGAGGAGATAGAATACCATATGTGTGTGAGCATTGATCCATATGAGATATTCTTTCATATAAAACAGGAACTGTACCGAAGGCGATACGTACGCAATGAATACGTATACTGCAGTAAACAGAGAAACAATTGATCCGATGAGTGCCGCGATTCTGATCTGTGTTTTCAAATCAGGAAATTAAGTCTGAACAAAATTTAAAATTATCGTTACGGGTGGATCATCTGACTGTATGGAAGATGAAAATAGCATATGAGAATCCAGATTATGGCAGTCAATATGCGGTTCAGATCATGTTTTTGAAGGGATGAAAATTGATAATTATTGTCTACAAGATCCCCTCTGATCGGCGAAGCAGAAATGGTAGATTCCGGACCGATTCAGATCACGGATCCGCCCAGACTCCGGGCATATTCCATGGCACGTGCTATTGCATCGTCTATTTTTCTCTTGAGTTCCGTATAATTTTCTCCGTAACCTGATATTTCAATCTCCAGCTCCGGGTTTTTCACTTCGACATTCCTTGGATGGCTCTTCACGTATATACCTTCGAATTCCTTCATCAGCTTATCTACATATGGCGAGAATAGACTTTCCATGACTCCAGATATAATTATGGATGTATCGTAATAGTGCACATCGGGTATTATTATGTCCTTCTCCATAGCCTCCAGAAGGGCTTCCATTTCCCTTGGGACACCAGGCGTAATTATGATCTTCTTACCATCAATGTTGCAGAGCAGACCCGGGGCCGTCCCAACTGGATTCTCAACCGGCCTGCATTCGGATGGCATCTTCGCCATCTTTATCCTCTGTTCTGTCAGCTGATCCGTGCCATATTTCTTCCTGATCATGGCCAGCGCATCGCTGTTCACCATCAAATCCCGCCCTATGCACTTTGCGAATGCCTCAACGGTCATATCATCGAATGTTGGGCCTAGTCCGCCAGATGAAACCACAAGATCCGAGGTTTCCAACGCTGTCTTAAAGGCCCAGCATATCTCGTCTGGATCATCCATCACAACTATGCCTCTTCTAACCTGATATCCATGATACGTCAGGAAATTCCCTATGAAAGCCGCATTTGTGTTGATGGTTCTTCCTTTCAGTATCTCATTACCTACGGTTATCACGGTTGCATATTTCATATCAAATGCCTCCTGTATATGCATCTTTCAGTGGATTACGATTTATCTAATTTTTGTGGTCCACTCTATTCCATTCAAGCCTTATCTGACCTGGACATCACCATTGGAATCAGAGCTTCTGACCGTCATCTATGAAGGTGGAGATGGCCTGATCCCCATTTAGTATTTTTTCTAAGTTAGCCAGATCCCTAGATGTGACTATTACCCTTATTCTTGATCTCATGGCTATTGTTAGTGCGGTTATATCCATAAATACGTTCGGACCAGCACCAGTTGAACTCTTTGTAGAAAGCGCTATTGCTTCCCTGTATCCTATTCTCTCATACCTCTTGGCGTTGGCAAATTTATTGGGATCCATATCGTATACGCCGTCCACCGAGGTCACATTTATGAGCGTCTTTACACCGCTTCGCTCGCACAGAAGTGCTGCCACGGTATCTGTCGTATGGCCAGGTTCGGTACCACCCATTATGACAAAGCGATAAGTGTTCATCAGGTTTACGGCCTCCTCTACGGTAAAGGGTATCATCGGATTGGACCCTGGCATAAGGCTGGCCATGGAGAGGGCGTTCATTCTGGTCGCATAGATCCCTATTTCATCCAAAACATTCTCATTCACATTGAGCTTCCTCAGCACGGATATGTAGGATCTTGCAGTGCGGCCACCTCCAGTCACTATGCCTACCCTCCTGTACTTTGAAGATTCAAGAAGGCTGGCAAAATCCCTCATGTAATCCGCGTCAATTGGATCTCCGGAGATCACGGATCCTCCTAATGAGATTACTATAGAATCGTTCAATTCGATCAATAGGTTATTGAATACTCTTTAAAATACAATCGCAGAATATCAGTAGGGATCTATGAGCCTTTCCTGAGAAGGAAATTCATTCGCTTCGTGGAAACTATCATACCGATGTTTGACCAATGCGATATAACAGCATGAGGGATGATGAGGGATCTCAATTCCATGATAACATTTTCCAGAGAACGGATAAGGATTGGTTTTTAACAGATGTTCTGAATGATAGATATAATCCATAATTCCAATAACTATTTATACAAATAATGTATTATATTATTAACTATTAAAACTAATGAGGTATTAAACCTGCTACGGATATGAAGAAAGACGCTTCATGTATATGCTTCAACGGGGGAGATAAGGTTTACAGTCATGCCCAATGGTTATTATGATTATAACGATGAGGATGTTTACAAATTATTAAACAGGGATGTTGAGAGAAAAACAGTCATATATGCAAGGGTATCAACAAAACAGAAAAACGATCTAAACAATCAAATGGAGCAGTTAAAGCAGTGGTCTTTTATTAATGGTTATACAATAGGTGCAATATACTCTGGTATATCATCTGGTATATCATTTGATAAGAGAAAGGGATTCTTTGATATGCTTGATGAGATCATAAAATATAGAGTTGAAAAGGTGATAATAACGTACAAGGACAGGTTAAGCAGAGTTGGTTCGGAGGAAATATTTGAGGATATTATATCCATGCTTCATTGCTATTCAATGAAAATGTATTCAAAAAGGAGGAAAGGTTCAATGGAGATAGGCTATGAAAACGATGAGAACTGAACAGATCTTTATCCGTGATAACGGTGTAATATCCAGAATGTGCCATGTATCAAAGAACCTATATAATCAGGTAAATTATATTCTAAGAAACCAGTTTTTCAATAGGGAAAAATTGTCCTCGTATGGAACTCTTGCAAAACAGTTTTCAAAACCATCAGATATAGAGGAAAACAACAACTTCCAGAAACTGCCAGCACAGACAGCACAGTGGACAATTAAGAAGGTCAAGGAATCATGGAATTACTTCTTCAGGGCATTAAAAACATACAAAAAACATCCAGAACTATTCGATGGAATTCCGAAACCACCTAAATACAAGAATAAGGATGGAGAATTTATATTAATATTCACAAACCAGCAGTGTTCTATTGATAATGGAATATTAAAATTCCCAAAAATCATGGATCTGGAGGTGAAGACAAGATTAGATGATAATACAGATTTAAGGGAGGTAAGAATTATACCATTAGGTGTCGGCTATAATGTGGAAATTGTTTATGTCAAAGAGATATCAGACGTATCGGAGTTAAGTCCTAAGAGAATACAGGGCATCGATATTGGTGTAATGAACATCGTAACCATTGGAAACAACATATCCGAAAAGGGTATTGCTGTCAAGGGCGGTGTTCTGAAATCAATAAACCAGTATTTCAATAAAGAGTTATCAAGATTGAGATCGATCAGTGACAGGCAGATCGGGAGCAGAGAGATGACAAAGAAGGAGAGGAAACTGTTCATGAAACGCAACCGTAAGATAAAGGACATCATGCACAAGCTTAGCAGATCCATAGTCGAATACGCATTGTCAAGAAAGATCGATACGATCGTTATAGGTCACAACGATGGATGGAAGCAGTCTGTGGATATCGGTAAGAAGAACAACCAGAACTTTGTGCAGATACCCTTTAATATGCTCATACAGCAGATTAAATACAAAGCAGAAGAGAAAGGGATCAATGTCATGATACAGGAGGAGAGCTATACAAGCATATGTTCGTTTCTTGATAACGAAAGCATAGAACACCACAACACGTACATGGGAAAGAGAATAAAGAGGGGTGTATTCCAGTCTGCAAATGGAACATTAATACATGCGGATCTAAATGCATCCTACAACACAATAAGAAAGGCAATCCCTGAAGCATTTGACGGGATAGAGGGTATTGGGTTATACCCGCGAAGTTTAAGCATCAAGGAGATGATAACTTCCAAAGGTGGATGTTAACATGGTTAACAGAAACCGCAACCTGGAGTTTTCGAACTTGTAATTGAGAAAGCTAAGATCAATGCATCGCTGATCAGGCTGTTCAGGGGCAGCAAAGAATGGGAGCAAAGAAACAGATTTCCCGTAATAATATCCAGTTTTTCATTTTCTTCCTCCTCTGGGGATATTAAGTCAAAGTGCAGCGATACCAAATTCTATGCTATCGCCAACGTGGATAGGATGATCGTCGGAGATTCCAGACATGCCGTAAATCTTGGAGATCAACTTGCATTCGAGATATTCTCCAGCGTTTTAAGAATAACCGATCTGGATATATTCCTGTTGGGCGCATCTGATATATATATTTCGGACAGAAGAGGATTCAACAGGGAGTTTACAGAAACATTTTGGAATTCCTGCATATCATCGCTTCTTGCGAGGAACGATAGAAACAGGCTTTTTTGGATAAACTGGGGAGGGCTGAGGGACGTGGAGGAGATCTTGGCATCTTATACGATCGCCAGTATATACTTAGATATTTCCGGGCAATCGTATATCATCAAGGTAAAATTCCTATGAAATTCAATTATCAGTTATTCTCGTTTCTAATATTCTTCATATCGCCGATTGCTGCAGCCTACTTCACCTCAAGCAGTCTTTATGTGATACCCCTGGTCTATATGTTCTGGCTACTCCTTCTGGTTTCCATAACATCTGTGGTCATTTTTCAACTGCAGATGTTCGGAGCTGACAGATACACCATGAAGCTTCTACATGAATGCAAGGATGAGAGGGTCGTCAGCTTCATACTCAGTTACAATGAGGATGTGAAGATGCTGAAAAAGACGATCATAGCGGTTAAGAAGGCAAATATATACGGCGAGACGTGGCTTCTGGACGATTCAACAGATGAGAAGATAGTTTCTGATCTTAGGGAGATATGTGATAAAATGGGCGTAAAATTTGTCCATCGGAGTAATCGCAGAGGTTTCAAAGCAGGCGCCATAAACGACGCGATGTCACAGATCGATGATTCTTACGGATATATCGCAGTGTTTGACAGTGATCAGAGACCTACGCCAAGATTTTTCAATGGCATAATGAGCTATTTTGAGAGGAGGAATGTGGCTGTGGTTCAGATACCACAGACTTATACTGCGATATCTACATCGATAAGCGAATCTGCATTCTTTCAGCAGGAGGTTTTCCTGAGGAAGATAATGAGAGCCAGAAATGGCAGATCTGCCTTTATTCTTGGATCTGGATTCGTTGCGAGGATATCGGCGATAAGATCGGTTGGTGGATTCTACGAAAAAAACGTCACAGAGGATCTGGCAACATCCATAATGCTGCAGAGCCTTGGATGGGAGATATTATATCTGGATTCAACCGACATATGGTACGGTAAACCTCCTGAAACTGTGAGCGCCTATCTGACCCAACAGGGCAGATGGTCTCTTGGTGGTTTTCAGGCTCTAGGGCTTCTACTAGGTCTCAAGCTCAGGCCGTCTGTGTTTGCAGAATATATGGCTGGATGGCTATATTGGATCTGGGTTGGCCCGATCCGGCTGGCATCTATAATAATGCTCATACTGTTTCTTGATTTCAGATTGATAACCGTGATCATATATCCGATTTTCTTTATTTTTTTCTATTTTCCATACTTCATATATTCAATGCTATTCTATTACTACACAGTTTCTGATGGTCTCATGAATTACGGTGCTAGAGGATTCTTCCTGCATCAAGGAGCTGAACTCCTGCTAATGTTCACCGCCACCTCATCCTTCATATCGGCTCTGCTCAAGAGAAGAAAGCCATTCAAAGTGACCCCCAAGGGAAAGGCTGGCACATATTCTTTTACACAGGCCCTGCCCATGATCTCCCTGGAATTGCTGACAACCACCACCATTTCCATGGGCTTCATATGGCTCAGGGAATCGACATCCAGGATCATGGAAATTGCAATAGGCGTGAACATTTTCTTTGCTATGTATCTGATTCCATTCATGATCGTTGCAAGCGTGATTCTGTTTACCAGCACATATAAGGGCGAGAGCGATGAGATCAGACTCATTAATCTTAATTGAGGTGATATTGAGTTCAAAAATTTCCGGTATGATCATCCATTCTGGAATTCTATCCACCTTCAGGATTATGGCAGCACGATGCATGACGAGATAATTTTAATTGTACCTGAAGAATATGGGGCCGTCCGGATTTGGACCGGAGTTTCCAGCTCCCGAAGCTGGAAGGATACCAGGCTACCCCACGGCCCCCCATTCATATAACAATGCAGTCGCCACCGATATTTTGTCTCTATGTTTAAATTTTATCATATGGGATGTTTTCACAGCAGTACTGTTTTCAAGGAGAGACTAGGATCATTTCATGAGTTCTATTGTATATGACTCGATCCTGCCCTTGACCGAATACTTTGAAAATGGCGAATGAGCTAAGATCCATGTATTATCATTGAATCAGAATTGACAGGGTCGACCGCCCAGAAAACTACATGAGAAGCATGGAAGATCTATTATAGTTTAAATGAATATCGACAAGTAAAATGAACCGATCCCATAATAATACAGATTCAATGATTTCGAATGCATTGAAATACATATTCAGCAGTCAAGGTTATGGGACGGTGCAGCAGAATTTTGATCTGAATTTTGGAATTATTTTCTGCACATCGAATTGACTTCTTCGTTTAGAAGGTGTTGTTTATGGAAGATGATGAACAGATAAGAAGATATGAATTTAAACGGGCGCTTGAGGAACTTTCCAAGCTTCATGGCCGTGGTACCGAGCTGATATCACTTTACATCCCTCCGGATAAACAGATATCGGATGTGGTTGCGTATTTGAGGGACGAGTATTCGACGTCCTCAAATATAAAGTCTAAATCAACAAGAAAGAACGTTCTGGCTGCGATCGAATCGATCATGGCAAGGCTGAAATATTACAAGACGCCCCCTCCCAACGGCTTGGTATTCTTTGTTGGGCATATCGCTACAAGAGGAGATCAGACTGAGATGTATACTAAGATAATAGAACCACCGGAACCCATAACGACGTTTATGTACAAATGCGATTCAGAGTTTCATCTTGAGATGCTCAAGACCATGCTGGAGGAAAAGGAAATTTACGGCCTCATAGTCATCGATAGAAAGGAGGCGACCGTTGGATTTCTAAATGGTACGAGGATTGAAGTGGTAGATAACGTTCAATCCCAGGTTCCAAGCAAGCATCATCAAGGTGGCCAGTCTTCGCGAAGGTTCGAAAGGCTTATAGAGATAGCAGCCAATGAATTTTTCAAGAAGGTGGGTGAGATAGCCAACAATGCATTCATGCCAAAGATAAAGGACATAAGAGCCATATTTCTAGGAGGGCCCGGTGCCACAAAGGAATACTTCTTCGAGAAGGACTACCTCAGGAATGAGATAAAGGAAAAGATAAAGGATCTCTTCGACGTGGGTTATACGGACGAATCTGGTCTGAGAGAGCTTGTGGAAAAGGCCTCTGAATCCATAAAGGACATGAAAATATCCAAGGAAAAGGATCTCATGAACAGGTTCCTGCGTGAGGTCAGAAAGCCAGATGGCGGTCTGGCCATTTATGGTGAGCAGGCCATCAGGGATGCGCTTGAGCAGAAGATGGTCGATCTGCTGCTAATATCGGAGGGCCTCAGAAAAGTCAGATATACTTACAGATGCCCAACTTGTCAGACGGAGATTGTACTGAATCAGGAACCTGACGAATGGCCCGTTTGCGATAAAGATGGCACGCCCATGGAGCTGGTCGCAGAGGATGATTTCATAGAGGACCTTTACAGGCTGGCGAAGGAATCTGGTGCACAGGTTGAGATAATATCGGACCAAAGCGAGGAGGGTAAGCTTCTGAAGCAGGCATTTGGCGGTATGGCCGCTGTTCTGAGATTCATCAGGAAGGACAATGTTCAGGTGACGTGATCACATGATAGGAAGCAGCGCCAGATCGCAGATCGAAGATCTCATCGAGTCTATGCACCGGATGAGCATTGGCAATACACCATTCGTCCAAGTTGAAGAAGGCATCTTCGCAAAAATAGAGTGGAAGAACAGGTTCGGTTCCATAAAGGACAGACCGGCATTCTACATGATATATAGCCTCAGGGAAGCCGGTGATCTGGACAATCGCATAATTATTGAGGCATCGTCTGGGAATACTGGCCTTGCCATATCCGGCATAGCCCGTATGCTTGGGTTGAAGTCCGTGATAGTCCTGCCAGAGAACGCAAGCAGTGCAACGAAGCAGTTAATACTGAGCAACGGATCAGAACTGATAGAGACGCCGGCCAAGACGGGCACAGAAGGATCCATAAAAGTGGTAAACGAAATGGTGTCCGCAGGAAATTACGTGTGGCTGAATCAGCATTCTAACACGAAAAATAGTGATGCTCATTACTACACCACGGCAAGGGAGATGGCTGAGGCTGAAGGAAAACCTGCTGCGATAATTGCGGGAATCGGTACAGGTGGAACGATAACAGGCATAGCCAGATATTTCAAGGAGATGGATCCAGGCATAAGGATCATCGGCGTGCAGCCCTCCCCAGGTTCGCATATACATGGCCTGAGGAACGCATTCTCATCCAAATATAGGGGTATAATAGACAGATACGGAGACCTCATTGACGAAATAGTTTATGTGAATGAAGATCAGGCAAAGGCAGAGATAAAGAGATATTACGAAAGAACGGGTGATCTCATCGGTATCTCCTCTGGCGCAAATCTTTTTGCTGCAAGGACAATGAAGGAGAGATATGGTAAGATATTCACCGTATTCCCGGATTCAGGAGAAAAGTACAGGGACGAGCTGGATTTCCTGAAGCAGTGATCGTTGGCTCTGCTGCACGAACATGCGAATGGAACCATTTAAATCGCAGGTAACAATCATGGGTTGAATGCAAATATTCACTCTTATTTCGTGGGATTTCAAAAGGAATAATCAATTTTTCAATCAAGCTGTTCTCAATCCATATGAATACTGGTCAGAACTGTTGGAAAGAAATGGCATTAAAAAGTATGTGATATTGCTGACATGCAATCGGGTAGAGATATACCTGCGTGGAGATTATCCATCTGAACTGGACAGAATGAATCCTATAGTGAGCCACGATGATCAGGCCATCAAGCATCTCTTTGAGGTCTCGGCAGGCCTTGATTCCATGTCGCTTGGAGAGAGCGAAATACTGAAGCAGGTTAAGGAGGCCTATGATCTTTCTCTGAAAAATGGGAAGGTGGACAAGGTTATCTCGCTGGTCTTTCAGAAGGCTATATCAGTGGGCAAGAAGGTGCGTTCTGAAACGGATATATCGAAGGGCAAGGTATCCATACCATCGATAGTTTATGATATTCTGGTGCGCAGCGGGGTTTCAAAGGTCCTTATCATAGGAAATGGCATGATGGCAAGCGAGATTGCACCATATCTCAACGGAAAATTTGAGGTTACGGTGGCGGGAAGGAATATAGATCATGTGAGGGAACTGGCAAGCAGATACAATTACAGCTATACGACCCTGAATGATGTCTGTGATCTGATCCTCCGAAACGATGCCATCATAGCGGCCACGTCCGCCAAGACCCCGATAATAAGCAGCGATTGCATAGTTGACGGAAAACTGTACATAGATCTGGGAAACCCCAGAAACATCCAGGATCGGTCAGGCGCAAACATAATAACAATAGATCAAATATATGCTGTATCAAACAGGAACGGAACGATGAGAGAGATTAGTGTGGAGGATGCGCACAGGATCATTGAATCAGAGATGGAATCCTTGATGAACAAGGTTAAGGATCTTATGATCGATGAAATATTTGCCGATTTCTATAGATTTGCGGCCGTTGTTCAGAGGATAGAGGTGGAAAAGTTCAGGCGAATGCATCCAGAGATACCCGCATCCGATCTGGAGGCGTTTGCGCATTCCATGATAAACAAGGTAATGAATATACCAGTCATGACGCTGAAGAGCGTCGCTAGATCCCAGGAGAGCCAGGATTTCGGAAGGATGTTCTCAAAATTCTATGATAATTTCAGTGATCTCGTATCTGCTGCTCTCCAGAGCTATGAAGATCATCAAGATACCCAAAGTCTACGAGACCGAACTCGTCAGTTATTGCAAAGATCCTGAAGCTTGATGGTTTCATACCCTTCAGGGCGGGTGTAAAGTGCTCTTCACTGAGCAGTGACTGGGATAGATCCGTTCCAGACGAAAAAAAGCTCATAGCGGGAGTTATTATCACGTTGCGCTTGAAATTGAATGCAAATGCAGGCAGCTTGTACATTCCACCGACTCGATCCCTCAGGACGAGGGAGGGATGCTCATGGCCGAGTATCGTTATCTTTCTTATGCCCATATCTCTGTCTCCGTGATATATGAAGTATCTGCTGTCTTCGTAAAAGTCCAGAATGCCAAGGTTCTTCCTGGATAATATGGTCGCAAGATAATTATCATGGTTTCCCCTTATGAATATGAGATCGCGGTCATCGTACCTTTCTATGAAATATATGACGTCTGTCCATTCACTGGGAAGATTTTTTGAGAATTCCTGCTTGAAATCACCGTTGATTATGATCTTCTGAGGATCGTATCTCTCTATTATCCTGTCCATTATCGAAGTCACATGATCCCTCTGTATCTTCGGCAGGAACAGTCCGTGAAGGTTCATCTCCTCCTCATAACCGAGATGCAGATCAGAGACAACCACGGCCTCTATATCGCTCAGGTAGACGCAGTATAGGTCTGTTAGAAAAACGTTTTCGAGTATCTCTATCTCACGCATGCGGATCTTTTGGGTACAGATTATGCTGACATACTTTATCCTATCGTATTTGGACGTCCTAAAAATATCTGATAAAATTATATCTTCATAATAACTGGTCTCAGAGGTTCTTTGAACCCATGTATTTTATATACTTTATGACCTCAGGTATATTGATCTTCATGGGGCAAACCTCCTTGCAGCCTCCAGAATGTACGCAGTATGAAGCGGGCCATGGATCCTTGTTTGTTATGTAATTCCACATGACGCCGGTTGGACCATTGTAAGGAGACTTTGTGGAAACCCAGTCCTTTCCAAGGATGCGGTATATGGGGCATGAAAAGTAGCAACGTCCGCATTTGATACAGAGAAGGGCCTCCTTGAGATCCGGGTTCTGGCTCGCATCCATCCTTCCATCATCGAGAAGAATCAGATGGAAGTCCTTTGGCCCGGTTGCAGGCGAGACCCTCTTGAGTTCGATATCTGCGGTTGAACTGGGGCCGGCGGTCACATTTATGTACGTTGGCGGATATATGCCTGCATAGGCCGCCTGTACCATGACCTCATCCATGGCATCCCTGAGCGTAGGCACTATCTTGTCTATCCCTGTGATTGATATATGAACCTGGGGCATTACCGTATCGATCCTTATATTGCCCTCATTTTCCACAAGGGCTATTGCACCGGAATCTGCTGCTACCGCATTTGCGCCGGTTATGCCCACATCAGCCTTTACATACTTGGTCATCAGGAATTTTCTCACGGCCGCAACGATATCCTCAACCCTTGAGTTTTCATTTATGCTTGGATCGATCTTTCTGACGGCCTTAGCAGCATCTTCCCTGGTCATATCGAGCGCAGGCGCAACTATATGAGTGGGCCACCCCTTCGATATCTGCACTAGATACTCGCCAAGATCAGTTTCCCAGACCTCGTTGTGTCTTGACTCAAGATACTCTCTCAATCCCACCTCATAAGCTGCATTTGTCTTCGAGAATACAACTGTTTTGTTTTCACCAACTATCTCACCCGCGATCTTTCTGGCATCGTCCTTATTCTTTGCCAGATAGGCATGTCCGCCCAGCTTCTCAACATTCCTCATGGTGATGTCAACATATGTACTCAGGTTCTCTATGACTTTCATCTTCTCTTCTCTAAGGTGATCGGCTATTTCGACTATGTATGGATATTCCCTGAGTATGCTTTCAACTTCGTTGTAATTCCCAGCGGAAACCATCGATATCAGTTCCACCCAGTTCATTCTATCACCTCCGCCAGATCCTTCACGTTGCAGTATGGCTCAAGATTAACATAGCAAAGCGGACAGGCAACGAGCACGTTTTCATATACTGATTTGAGGGCGGTTGCCCGCGCTCTGGCTATATTATTGCTCAATTCGTCATTGAGGGGTCCCACGGGGCCTCCACAGCAGAAACCAACACCCTTCCCGGTGACCGTTGGATCCTCTACCAGTTCGATGCCTGCGGATTTGGCCTTATCCCTCACTGTGTCGTACATGTCGAGAAACCTCGAATACAGGCAGGAATCGTGCATCACGAATTTACCGCCTCCCTTGACAGTTCCTATCATCGTTATATAATTCTTGAACGGAATATCAAAATTGATGTATCTCTTGAGGTTTGCGAGTGTGTTGGTTGTATGCGGATCTACGGTTATTATCTCCTCAACACCCTTTTCTCTGAAGAATTGAAGAACTTTCCTTCCATATTCTTTGAATTCGTCCAGAAACCCGAGTTCATAGAGAAGCGATCCGCTGTAAGGTTCCTCCTCGTAGAGATATCCCACATCTGCCTTTACTCTGGACACCATTCTGTATATGTTCTGGAGGATCTTCACGGATCTCTCCACATCTTCGTCACTTGGTTTTATGAATCGTGATCCTATGGATGCCAAAATCCTTGATTTTCCAAGCGAACCAAGAGTTGGCACATATTTTTCATAGGATTTGAACACGGAGGCCATCTGATACATGTATGATGTGTAGATGATCACCCGCCCACCTCTGGGAACGTTTAGCCCAGCAGCCCATTTTACAGCTAGTTTCTTGTCGAGGGGAAAAGGCGTGTAATCCTCCATCAGATTCTTGTAAAGAACACTCCTGATCAGACCCTCCTGCTTTTTCACCCGGTCCTCGTCCAAAACATCACCGTCATGATATCATTAAGGATACTAATAAAGAATATTATGAAAGGGTCCGGGATTGGCCATATATCCCAGATGTATAATGACTGAAAAGATCATAGGGCTATAATAATGTTCAATGTACAGAACCAGCGGAAACACTGTATCCGTCTGAGAGAAGAATTGAAGATATATCGGTGACGCTGTCGTCCTTGGCAAGATTTGCATAGCATATGGGGCATGCCGTCACTATGGGAAGTCCTGTTTTACTGAGCTCATTGAACCTCTTTTCTGATATATTTTCCGAGATCTCAGGAAAGAGAAGCTCATCTGGACCACCGCAGCATCTCGTTGGATTCTCCTCCACATTGACATCGAATATCCTGCTAACGTATTCTGAGAAATCAAAATACCTTGAGAAGTGGCATGGTGTATGTATCGCGTATTTTCCAGATATCTTATGCGTTCCTATCAGATCTATGTAATATACCACCTCAAAATTGAACTCAGTGTATCTCGGATATATGTACTTCAGAAGCTCGTATGTATGAGGATCCACAGTTATTATTCTCTTCACGCCCTTCGATTGGAAGAGTTTGGAAACGTATCGTGCATAATCTCTGAACTCATCTTCAAAACCGAGATCGTATATGAATGTGCCGGGATATGGCTCCTCGGATCCAAGATATCCAAACTTTACGCCATTCTGCTTCAAAAGTTTGACAATGTTTATCAGATATCCGTTCATACGGTCCATCATAGCTTTATCGTAAAGATCACGAAATATTGAGACTGAAGAGGGATGTTTTCTTATAAATGACGCCAGCTGAACCTCGTATTGACCGAAGAATTTGCGCAGTTTGCCAAATTTTCTTAGGTATGCCATAAGCTGATACATGTTTCCGGTATAGAGCAGTGTTTCAGACGCATCGAACTCAATACCTCTTGCCCACTGGGCACATTTCTCCCTCACACCCAGGGGATTCCTGTATCTCATCGTAAGTTCCACTATCATCTTAGCGATTTCAGGCGCCTTTCCTTGTTTCGCCAGTATCATTCTTCCGATCTCACTTACCCTTCCTGCATTCACCCCTGCAGGACATACCGTCAGGCAGGCATAGCAGTCAACGCATGAATAGAAGGATGCAGAGGGATCTATGCTATCGTTCCTGTAGAAAAACTTTGCAATATCAACTCTCCCCCTTGCCCCCTTCGTTGAAAGGAAGCCGGCAGCGGGCAGCGTTGGACATACTGATTCGCAGAATCCACAGTTAACGCATTTTCCAGCTTCTACAATCAGATCCTGAAGATCAGTCAAATATATTACCCCTGTTCAGTATGTTCTTGGGATCGAATATCTTCTTCACGGATTTCATCAATTCCAGTGTCCTCATATTGTCGTTGAACCGCATCTCCTCAAGAAGGAGTTTTTTCTTCTCTATACCTATCCCGTGCTCAGCTGAGACGCTCCCTCCATGCCTGACCGAGATCATCGCCATATCCATCATGAATTTGTTAACTCTCTCCATAGACTGGCTGTCTGAAAGGTCTGCAAATATATTTGCATGTATGTTTCCGTCGCCTATGTGACCAAACAGTGCAGCTCTTATGCCGTCCTGATCCCTTGCCATCTCGATCTCCTTTAGTGTAGAAGGTAATTCTGAGACGGGAACCACAACATCACCTATGACGATGTACTCTCCCTCCTTTTCCCTCAGCTTAAGTATGGAGGCGTATAATCCCTTTCTGGCCTGGTATATCCTGTTCATCTCCGTTTCATCCATGGTGCTCCTCGTTTCTATGGCGTACTTCTTCAGGATGGCCTCAATGTCATCTTTGCGCCTCTGCACCGTCTCCTTTGATCCGGATGCGTCCAGCAGGAGCGCGTAATTTGTTCCCTGTGGATATTTTATTACATCCGGCACTGAATCGAGAGAGATCCTGTCCATGAATTCAGCCATCTCAGGTATGATGTGTTCCTTGATCTCCGCAATTGCCCTTCCTGCATCGTCTATCGTTTTGAAGAATGCCAGAATCCTCGCTATCCTTTCTGGTTTTGGCCAGATCTTCAGATAGGCCTTTGTGATGACCCCCAGAGTACCCTCAGATCCTATCATGAGAGCAGTCATGTCATAGCCCAGGGATCGCTTCAGAGTTTTGTTTCCGAATTTCACAAGTGTCCCATCAGCCAGGACTATCTCCAGTCCAAGCACCCAATCCTTGGTAACTCCATATGCCACCCCTCTTAGGCCGCCTGCATTCGTTGATATGGATCCGCCCACGGTGGCCGCACGGGAACTCGCAGGATCCGGTGGATAGAAATGATCGTATTTTTCCAGAAAGCGCTCAAGATCATCCAGCCTGACGCCAGGCTCCACTGTTACGCACTTATCATTCAGGTTCAGATCAAGTATATGATTCATCCTGAGCATGGACATCACCACGCCCTCCGTTTTGAGTATAGACGATCCAGTAAGAGAAGATCCACCTCCCTTGACAACGACGGGAACATCATACTTGTATGCGATCCTCATTATATTCTGTACGTCCTGCGTAGAACCTGGCAACAGGACTGCTTGGGGCATCTCACCCGTGAAATAGGAGGCATCGTTCATATAAGGTATGAGATCCTCCTTCTTGGTTATGACGTATTTGCCTAGGATAGGCCTGATTTCATCAATGAATTCCATAAATATCTAATAGTTACGCATAGTTAAGTGTTTGCCTATAATCGTTGATATCAGCCGCAATGCGCTGTTCATTAGGATTTAGATAGAAGTTAGGAGTTTGAGGGAAGCAGTAATTCTCCTTCTTCGGACAGGGGATATACGGACTTCCTTCAATGGAAATATTTATAGATCGTCTTCCCATATTTTTTTTGTATCATCCATGAAAACCAAGTGGATGATAACTGAATAGGATCGATGAGATCCGAATACAAGCCTGTGGAGATCGCAACCTCCGTAACCCTTCTTCCAGACGTGACCCGAAGGAAAGTTTCCAATGACGGGAAACTGCGATATGGCAGTATGGGGATCGAGTTTGATAGTTGAAGCAGGAAGATCCGAAGCTTGAGCTGAGGAGTAGCTCACCACTGATGGAAAACGCTTCTTCATTTCCTGAAGATCTGAGACGCACAGCTTCCCGGAAATCCAACTTTAAAATAAAATGAGGCGATCAGGAATATGTTATAAAATATAGTTGATGTAAATAGTTTTCATATGGATAAAATATAAATAATCTTATAAATAAGTCAGTAAAATCCGATCTCATGAAGAGATTCATTCTGATCTTGTTCGTCTTATTCTTATTAACCCTCCAGGGTATTGTATCGCATTCCAATGCTAGTTCTATGAACATAGGAGACTCCGAAACCCATTCAGATTATTACTGGTACGGAAATCTTGCTGTGGGCTCCGAGAGTATAATGAATATAACCAATGAGAACTTCTTCCTCTACGGCCATTATCTAAACGTCAGCGGAGATCTCAATCTGTACAATTCTACGATTCACCTCAACTGGACATCGATCGACGTCAATAATGGATTCCTGCGACTTTACAATTCCACCATAATCGGAAATGGATCGGTGTACCTGAAAGAAGCCACCTTATACTCTTACGGCTCAGCTATATCGCAGAGAGGAGATGATTGCCCATTTACCGCCATGAATTCCACGGTATATTTTGTTAGATCGCGTGTATTCGGTCAGGAGACGTCAGCAGAACTCAATTATGACGTTTATAGATATTACAATGATACCTATCAGAGCGGAGGCAGGGTTGATCTGCAGACCTCACAGAATGCCTCTGGATACCCATATGAGCTTCTGATATCTATAAAATATGAATACATGAATACCAGCCATCCAGCTTCTGTGTATCTGACGGATGAGAACAGATCAGAATATATACATTTCAATCAGTCAAACGATGTGACAGAATCAAATTTCACGTTAGATCTTCCGTACCTAGAGCCCGATCCGATTCCGGAAATAGACGTGGAGAGCAATGAAAGCGATCTGATGATTTATTCTGTGAATGTTCTGGCCATTGCCAATGATACCTATTATCTCTTCGGTCCAGCTCATTTTGATCTGTATATGAACGGAAGCACCATGTACAGCGTCGATTCAGAGTTCGATCTCAACGATGTTCCGATACATCTCCAGGACGGCCTCATGAATCCAGATACTACTGGTATATATCTTTACAGGTCATCGGCCTATGTTGCGGATTCAGGTTCTGACACAGGTAATATTACGCTTATGCCCTTCATAACCACGATGTCAACAGTGCATTATTTTGCAGCAGTGAACGTGAGCTATGAGGTCGACGGCGAGATTCGGCCTTATAATGGGTATATAGATCTCGCTGGAGGAAATCTGATCAGAGTAAATGCTACGCTGGCAGATATCTTTTCCTCGGTCTTCAGCTCCAGCGGTCTGTATGCGCTCCCAGTATGGACATACAGCTCCATCATGAACTTCACGGGAAATTATGAGATAAAAATATTCAATAGAACCGAATATTTTTCCGTACCCCCCTTTCCAGACATGGGGACAGTTGCATTCTCCTTTATAGGATCGGTCACCCTGCCGCTGATCCATATAAATTTTCCATCCAGCATACTGACTGGTGTGAATTACACAGTAGAGGTGGGTATAGAAGCTCTTTATGCGTCTACAGGAAATCTTTCTGTGGCGGTGTCTCTCGCGGAAAACTTCACTGACTACAAACTATGTTACCTGCATCTCCCTCCTCTTAGAATCGATTCGTTCACGAATCTGACAGTAAAGCTGCATGATCAGATGCCTGCGGGCGTATACAGGATATTTTATGAAACCAATTCCTCTGGAATACTATTTGCTTATCAGTATTCCAACGTGATCGTCCGTGAAGACGTCAACGTTTCAGTGCATTATCGCTATTACTATGCCAGGCCGTTCACCGATGTCGATCTTTCACTTGAACTGCACAACCCATCCAGCGAGATCTCCACAAACGATCTGGCGATATCCTTCCTATCGCAGAACATCACCGTATATTCAGACAACCTAACCCTTGAGATTCCTGCAGGATCATATTATAACAGAACGTTTTCCATAGGGTCGTCGGAGAACATAACCTCCGCCATAATACGCTTGGGCTATAGCCCGGAGATGTACAATTCATATGATGGGTACTACAGCAATATAAGGTTTCTTCCCTTGTTCAGCAGATATGCCGTTAGGATAGAAGAGGTAGGATCAGAGATTTACCCTCTTAACATAAGCATTGATAAGATGAATTATACGGTATACTCAGACAACGACACGCTGATGATACCAAACGGAACCTATTCGATACATTCGTCACCTGTATCAGGATACAGTGTGCAGTTACCCGGGTATTTCGCCGTAAACGGTTCTAGTTTAACACTTTACGCATATGTATCAAGGACGCTGTACAATGTATCATTCATCTCAGATATGCCGTCAGGCTGGAGTCTATACGTCGACGGTCAGCATTATCATAATCATTCGATCATGCTGCCAAACGGAACATACAGTATAGAGGCCATCGGTGCAATTGGATACAGAAATATATATGATAGTATATCCGTGAAGGGAAACAGCCTGAGAGTCTATCTGAATTTTACGAGATCCGTTTACACATTGAATGTAATGGTAGATGGTTCGAAAACACAGCAGCAGATCGATATCAACGGTACGGTCTACAATATCAGTGGAGATATGAATATATCCACAGTTTCGGGAGAATATCGCATAATTGGCTTGAACTCTACCTATCTCAGAACCAATTTTTCTGAAAGTCTTGATCTGTTCACAAACACCACGATCACGGTTAAATATTACAGACCTAACGCAATTATGCGTATTCATTCGATTGGCTACAGCGAACCTTTCGCGATATTAATCAACGGATCAGAATACATGGTAGTTAATGGTTCAGAGTTGAATATTCCGTTCGGAATATATGCAATATCAATGACTGGTATAGATGGCTATAGGGAAAGCTACGCAAGCACCATGAGCATCGACACTCCAAACGAACGTCTCAACATCACTTTCAGCAGGTGCGAATACAAGATCATTATAAGAACAGGCATCGCCTCGAATGTGACCCTTGGAAACTACAGTTCTTCCACAGGAATGCTGAGTGTGTCTGAATATTATGGAACTTACAATTTGACCATATCCAGAGTGGGTTATGATACAATGAGAGAGAAGATTCTCATTGGATCCAACGAAACACTGAATTTTTCACTGAAGATTATGATATTCGCAGTCAAAATACATGCAAATATTAAAGCGTTCGTTATAAGGGCGGGGAATCAAAGTTATAGGGTAGCAGGAGATAATTTCACCCTGTATCTGCCCTATGGATATCACATCATATATCTGACGAAAGACGGATATGAGCCGTCGGTTGCATATCTTAACATCACAGAGAACGAGACCTTTTACATGAAGATGAGGCCTATTCCGCCGTATATTATTATTCTATCGTTCATCGAATACAATTATCAGATAATTCTAATTTCAGTGCTGATTTTTGCGGTCGTATATGGATCAGTGATAAGACACATTCGAGTTGTCAAACGTTGAGTGTAAATATGATTATAATTGCACCTTTTCTCAGACGTTAGTGCCTATAATTAACGATTTTCAATTTTCCAGCTTTGATCGAAACCATTACGCTATCAATAAATAGTACGTTGCTCATATCGATATGAAGGTGTACAGGGACTGTTTGCATGAGGGTAATATATCGAAAAGACGAGGAATTGCGCAAGACGCTTTTCGTAGACAGGGACGGAACAATCAATAGAGACTGTCCATACTGCCACAGAGTTGAGGATCTTTATATATATGATGATGCTGTGGATCTGATCAGGCGATACGAAGAGAAGGAGTACAGGATAATAATCGTCACCAATCAATCTGGAATTCGAAGGGGCTATTTTTCGTATGATGAATTTTTTAGATTCAATGGCGCCCTGGTAGATTATCTTCGTAAGCGAGGGGTCATTGTTAGCGCCACATATTTCTGTCCGCACATGCCTGAAGATAACTGTCCGTGTAGAAAACCAGCCCGCGGCCTTATAGATGAAGCGTTATCCGACTTCAGAATAGATATGGGCGGATCCATCGTCGTAGGAGACAGAGAAGACATAGACGGTGCCCTTGCAAATAATACTGGGCTACCCTTTATTCTATTGAAGCATTGATTGAACTGCAAATAACCCTTCAATTTCGAATGGCATGGAGAGATGCCTCCTTGCTATCACGGGCACATCATATCTGCCAGGGCTGACATCTCTCTTGATCTCAACGAACTCTCTTGATCGGTATCTTGCCCCGCATTTTGGGCATCGGAAATCATGCTGTCCTTTCGATATCGTACGTGTACCGCATTTATGGCAGATCGGATTCTCCATCCTGTATGTTTTCGCTATGCTATGTATGATCATCTTTTCAACATTCAGATTTCCGTTCACATAAGATCCGTAAAAACTCACTGAATCACCGGTCCTGAGTTTAGAAAACGTCGATCGGAATTCCTTTGTTGGCTCGAAGGCTGCAGCTGTCAGGGATCGATCTCTGTAGCGAAATTTGAGAAAGTAATGGCCTCCAGGTACGGCTATTGGATCGCTCTCAACATACCCTTTTAGCGAGTATGAATGAAGATCCTCTATATTCTCAGGTTCATGTATTATGTGATCATCCGTTGCCTGATTTGTCTTGAACACCAGGCGGCCCTCATAGGATATGCTGCCCGCCTCATTTATGGCATCGGACGCTGCAAGCAGCAAATCATCCTTGAAGCCCCTTATACCGTAGATCACCGGCGTTTTTGGATGAGGAAAGATGGCCGGATATGCATTTCTCACATCGATATTGTTGAACGTACCCTCGAATGAATCAGCCATGGCGGCCAGCCTGAGTTTAGTTTCCTTGGGCATATCGGGTGGCCTTGGATATGCATATTCGAGTACCTCATAGGTATATCTTCTGGCCGGCCATGCCATTGCTGCAGCAGATCCAACTATTCCATGACCCTCCTTGATCTTATGAAATATAGCATTCGACCCACTGATGAATTTTTCTGCCGTGGCCACTGAAATTTCCTCTTCCAATGCCTTCCAGTAAAAATTTTCGTCTAGCTGGCGCTCTGAGACAACTATGCCGGGATGTGTGGTATAGTAGTCCGTCACGGCATATTCGCTTACCAGATCTTCGGCGATTTCCATCAGATCGCTCGCATCAGCTGGCCTGTATTCATCTTCATATGAAAGTACAGGTTTACCCTGGACATCGCCGATTATCCGTGTTCTGCCTTTACCATATCCTAGCCTCAATACGATGGCACCATTGCCCCTTGTCTTGAATCTTATATTGGGATTCAATCTGACAAGCCATGGGTCTCCTATTATGTCTAATTTGGACTCCTCTATCAGTTTGAGCGCCAGATATGTGGTGCACATGCTCTCTGGAGAATCGGTATCATCTATGGCAAGAAACATATGATCTACCTTCCGAACCTCCTCTGCCTCCTCTGATACGAGTATATGGCCCTGAGAAAATCAAGCTTTGAGAACTCAGGCCAGTAAACATCCGAAAAGTAAAGTTCAGAGTATGCACTCTGCCAGAGAAGAAAGTTCGATATTCTCTCCTCTCCGCTGGTTCTGAGTATCAGATCTGGATCAGGTATTCGGCCATTGTAAAGGTATTCCCTGAACTTGTTCTCATCAAGTTTATCAATATCCAGTTTCCCGGCCATTGCGTCTCTCGTGATCCTCTTTATCGCATCGAGTATCTCTTCCCTTCCACCATAACCGATCGCAAGATTGAGTTGGTAATTGTTAAAATTTTTGGTGGTTTCCTCAACAACGTGAATGGTCTGCCTCAGATAGGCAGGCAATATTGAAAGATTGCCTATGACCTTTACATTTATCTTATTTTTATAAACGCGTTCATCCCTGAGAAGCGATCTGAATGCATCGTTGATCAGGTTGAAGAGAAAATCTATTTCATCCTTGCTCCTGCGGAAATTTTCTGTTGAGAACGCATAGAACGTTACGATCTTTATATCCAGCTCCATGCACCAGTCGACGACCTCCTCAACCTTATCCTTTCCCTTTACATGACCTTCATTTTCCGAAATACCCACGTTTCTGGCATATCTCCTGTTTCCATCCGTTATGATGCCTATATGCCTCGGCCTAGGGTACTTCTTGACTTCCTCTAGAAGTACATTCTCGTAGACTTTTGAGGCCAGATCTCCCAGCTTATTGGATACGCTCATGAACTGCAGATATGATCATAAACGACTATATAGGATTATGTAAAATGATAAAATTATGAAAATTAATAAAATTACATCATTCTTGAATTATCTCATCCACGAAGGTTGAGATCTTTATCACCGTGGTCTTCTTTACGGTCTTTGGAATGCGCAGAACCTTCACACCGTCTATGAATGCCACATATTTCGAAAATTCCTCATCAGAGATGTTGCGAAATGTCAGCTCTTCTATGTTTCTGAAGGCGACCTTCTGTCCGAGATCCTTCAGATCATCTGCAGTTATCTCCAGTTTCTTGAAATTGTCGATGTATCTTGGTATTGCGCCCTTGGCACCCTCTATGAAGTTCTGAGATATGTTTCTGACGCCTTCTACTGTTCCGAGGAAGGTTCTGTAGGCGTCGTTGGTGATCTCACCTATGGTCTTCCCCGTGTGTTTTGCCAGTTCGCTGACGTTTTTGTAGATGTCATCTCTTATCCCCTTGACGGATATCGTTATCTTCTTTGTTTCTTCCTCTTCCTTCTTTTCTTTTTCAACCATATGTAGTTATAGCTTTCTAGTATATAAGATTACCGATAATCCAGATTACCAATAAACCAAAATCATGGGAATGATTATATTACATGCTTTGGATAACGTGCCTATGAAATATGCCATAAGAGAATATAAGGGTAAGAATGTTGATCTTGAGAAGCTGTCAAAGGCCATTGAGGATTATTTTAAGGAGGAAAATTTTGTAACTCAATCAAGCCAGCATCCCAACGGCTATCTTGTCCAGGCGAAGAAGGGCGGGATCTTCAGGACGATACTCGGCATGGATCGCGCCTTCACAATAGTCATATCAGGCACACCTTCAGATTTTCGTGTGCAAATAGGACTCGGCAAATGGCTGCAGGATCTGGGGGTAGCTGCGATTGAGGCATTCTTCATAACGCCGGTTCTTGCTTTCATAGAGGTTCCGGAATCACTCTGGTCGTTTGAACTGGAGCATGCCCTCTGGCAGTTCATAGAGACTCAGATAAATCTTGGACTGCAGTGATGTCTCTTAGAAACACCCTGATCAGAGAATTGAGGAAGAGAAAATCCATCGGCGTGGATCAGTATGAGATAGAGGAGCTGATGGGCTTTTCAAAGTCAACGGCTTCGGAAGCTCTTTCAAAGCTTGAAGCCGAAGGCATAATAGTACGCCTTAAGATTGCAGGAAAATCTAAGCGTGTCTGGCTCAGAGAGTACTATCCTTACTATGATCCAAGTATCATAAGGATAGGCTGCCTTAAATCAACAGAATACGCTCGTTTTCTGAGCATTGCAATGGATTATGGGGAACGCACCGGAACTAGGATCATGATCAGGTTTTACAACGATGCAGGTTCTCTGCTTCAGGACATATCCTCTGGAACGCTTGAATTTGCCCTCGCTCCCATATTTACGGAAACGCTCTTTGCTCTTTCTCAGCATAATATAGTTGTTGTAGGTCCGGTCGCGTCAGGTGGATCTGGTATATTTGAAAATCCTACATCCGGTTCAGACGCAATAGCTACCAGTGAATCTACGTCAATGATGCTTCTCTCTAGGGAATTTCAGAAGAAGCACAAAAATGCAAAGCTAGTTGTGTTCAACGATCCGGTTAAGGCAAGAAAGGACTTCGAGGCCGGTAATTTCAAATATATAGCAATCTGGGAACCCTATGCTTCAGCAATAGATGGCAACAAAGTTTACGATTATTCCGATCTCATGGACAGTTTTCCATGCTGCGGTATATCTGTGCCAGCTGACAGATACAAAAACGGGCGCCTGACCGATGTGGTGAGCATCTACAGGAACGGTGAAGCTAGCATAAGGTCAGACATCATAGATCTGCTTGCCAAGGCGACAAAAGTTGGAAAGAGTGTGGTAAAAAGAAGTCTGGAGAGCTATAATTTTCATCTAAAATATGATATGCACTCTGTAATGGAATATATGGATTTCATAGGATACCCGACCGCAGAGGAGGCAATTAAAAAAGTCTTTCTGCTATAAAAATGAAATTACATCAATCTAATTGCAAAAATTTATATTCCATTAATGTCTATGTCAGACATAGGAGGTAAAGATAGATTGAATGATGAGAAGAGAGTCACGGTGAGACTATCTGGATCGATGGTCCAGGAGATGGAGGATCTCGTGCAGAAAGAAGAATTTGAAAGCATTTCCGATCTCGTCAGAAAGGCAGTTTCTTCATTGCTAGAATCCCGTGGCGTCAGAGGAGACTTTGTTCCAGTTCAGATAATGATACCTAAGAATCTGGTTGAGAAACTTGGAAAGGATTCAAGTAGGCCTGTCAATCTGAGCTTGGATGATTTTTCATCGCTCATACTGGACAGGATTAATGGTCTCACGGTGAGGGAGACGATAAAGAAAATTGTACACGAAGAAAATATTAAATAAACTCCTGATCTAACTCACTCTGATGGTTGTAATCAGGGATCCCTTTCCACGGCTCGTGGAAAAATTCGGTAAGGAGATAGTTGATCTTATATATCGGTATTCTGAAATCATAGGTTATTCAGTCGATCAGGACGATGATCTGAAGATAGAATTCAATCCTGACAGGCCGGATCTTTTTTCATTTCCCACGCTTGTGAAACAGATAAAGATTTATTATTACGGAGAAGTTGAGATACGCAGATCGCAATCTGAAGACGAAAATATCAAGGTAAGTGTTTCGCAGGGATCAAGATCTATAAGACCTTATTTTTCGGCATTCACTGCTGATGGTTCTTCTATAGGATCCTATTTTGATGATCTTATTGACTATCAGGAAACGCTGCATTCCACCATCGGAAAGAACAGGTTGAAGGTGGCAATAGGGATCCACGATGCTGAAAAGACAGGAACAATGATACATTACAGGACTGTGAGCAGATCGGTCCGCATGGAAACCTATGACGGTTTTTCTGGTACGGTCGATGAAGTACTGCGAAATCATGAGAAGGGGAAGATGTATGGAAGTCTGCTCCCTGATGTCGGCAGAGTGGTGGCCATAACAGACGAAGATGGTGAGATATTATCGCTCCCTCCCGTTGTCAACAGCTACAGATCAAGAATAGATCAGAATACAAAAAAGTTCTTTGTCGACATAACGGGAACGGATCTCAACTCAGTTAAGCATGCTCATTATCTTCTTTCCAACTTCTTTTCCAGCCTCAGATATAGAGTACGGATGCCGAATATAACAGGAATACCAGCTTCCGAAAAGTCGTCCATAGCAGCTTTCGATTACCGATCGATAAGGCCCAGAAGGAAGAATATAGATCGCTATCTGGGCGGGTTCCTCGAGGATGAAGAGATCATAGTTCATTTGAGGAAGATGGGATATGTCGCTGAGCCTGGATCGCCTGAAATCGTCGTGTACGTTCCGGGCTATAGGGTAGACGTCATGGGAGAAATGGACGTGATCGAGGATATAATGAAGGCGAAGGGGATAGAGAACATACAAGAAAAGGAGATATATATAGGGAAATTCGGCAAACCCATATACAAGAACGAGATTAAAAATGTGATAAGGGATGTCATGATCGGCCTGGGATTTCAGGAAGTTATGACATTTGTGCTCACATCATCAGTTTATGCTGAAGGATACACCGGCGGTGTTAAACTGCTCAATCCAAAGAGTGATGATTACTCCGTGATGAGGGACAAAATATACCCGAATCTCATAGATCTGATCGCCAGAAATAAGAAACATCCACTCCCACAGAAGATCTTTGAGATCGGAGAAAAGATGGCGGATGGAAAACAGATATCAGCTCTATCATGCGTGATCGCGGACACCAGATCAGAATTTTCCACGGCAAAATCATATCTTCAAGCATTTCTATCAAGATTCGTGAAGGGTGACTTAATAATAGAAGAATCAGATGTATATGGTGCCATAGAAGGCCGATCCGGATACATAAAGATAGGAAATAAACGTATAGGAAAGATCGGCGAGATCCATCCAGAAATACTCGAACGTTTTTCACTCACCGTTCCAGTATCTTTCTTTGAAGTGGATCTGGATCGTATTCTCTCTATAGAGCGATAATTCAGCCATGTCGATAGCGTTCGAGTCTTCCTCTCATGTGAAGTTCTTTCAATTTCAGGTAATCTTCAGCGTTTGCCATTATGTATTCCATCTGCCCTTTGTTGATCTTAACCACCTTTGCTGGCAGACCCAGTATGAGCGAATATTCTTCTGACTCAAAACCCTGTGTCACGACTGCGCCAGCACCCACGATGGATCCGGTTCTTATGTGGCTCCCGTTCATGAGTATGGATCCCATACCGATCAGGACAAAATCGTCAATAGTGCATCCGTGAACAACTGCATTGTGACCGATTGATACATTTCTGCCTATCCTTGTAGGATAACCGGTATCCGTGTGTATTGTTACATTATCCTGGATATTGGTATTCTCCCCGATAGTTATTCTATCCATGTCCGCCCTTATAACGGCGTTATCAAATATGGAGGCGTTATCACCTATTTCCACATCGCCTATGATCACTGCGGTTTCTGCTATATATACATCCTTTCCTATCTTCATGATCAGATATCTCATTATCGTTTTTAGATTTCTGCGCACTCCATATGATGTGGATTAGTCAGATACCGATATGAAAAATAGAAGCAACCTACATAAATGCATATAGCCATCCGTGCAAAAAATGGGTATATCTACATGGCCGATCGAAGAGTTGAGGTGCTAGATGAATAAGCTCTTAAGAAAAGTGCGAAAGGTGTTCAGCCTTAAAGCAGATAACAAGGCTGAAACTGGGATAGGCACACTGATTGTTTTTATAGCCATGGTTCTCGTGGCTGCAGTGGCTGCTACTGTCCTAATACACACCGCAGGAACTCTGCAACAGAAGGCAACGAGCACGGGCTCGCAGACGACACAGCAGGTATCTACAGGTATACAGGTTAACAGTATTCTCGGTTTGGACTCAAATAAAACCACTCCGACTCATGGATTAATAAAATGGATGGCCATACAGATATCAGTAACTGCTGGTAGTTCTTCTATTAACTTGGCAAATGTCACAATATCGTTGACATATCATGGTGTTTCAGCGTCATTGACATACGTGGGCTATGAGAATATAAGCGTCACAACTGCGAAAGACTTTGTATATGGGTTCCACTCAGCAGTATCGGGCACAAATAATGTGTTCAATGCATCTTACTTTAACACGATAAACGGTACAACAAATGGATCAAAGCATTTCGCGATATTGGTGCTAAGTGATCCAACTAGCTCATTGACCGCACAGTATCCAGTTATATCATATCAGGATCAGGTTGATCTACTAGTGAACGTAAGTGCAGTATTCGGTGGAATATCTGAAGGCCAGTCAGTGAATGGCCAGGTTCAGGCTCCAGTTGGATCTCCAGGTGTGATACAGTTCACAGCGCCAGAGTCCTTCGTATCGGATGTGATACAGCTTCAATAAATATAAGTTGAAGCTGTATTATATTTTTAGTGACAGCTATGGGTCTCTTGGACAATGTAAAGAAAATGGTTAAGAAGGAGGCCACAGAAACCCCTCAGCAGACCAGTGATGACCAGAAGCAGGTACAGGCCATACACGTGACAAATGGAGTTGACCCCAAGGTCATAGATGCTATGAATGAGAGAATGACAAAGATTGAAAACGATCTGGGAAAGATAAACGGTGAGATAGAAGGCCAGAAGAAGACCTTAAACGACATAAAGAACGATCTCGAAGGAATAAAGGAGAATGTGAAGATGGTCGTCTCACTTTACGAGCTTGTGTCGCGTGATTTCAATCCGTTCATGGACAAGACGCCCGAAGAAATCCGGGGTATCACAGACGCACTGGCAGATCAGGTGAACAACGTGAAGAAGCTGGTTGAGGCTGCGATAAAGGATCTTAGGGAGCTGTATGGCGTACCAGACATAGATCAGTTCATACAGATGGAGGAGAAAGAATGATCAACGACTCATTGAAACCGTACCTGGAGGAGAAACTGGAGGGCGCCAGGAAATCAGTGCCTGGTTTCGCGCTGGAAGAACTGAAGCAGAAAATAATATCTTCACCAATACAGTTTGGCAAAAACGACATAGATGACCTGGTTTCAAACCTGCTCAAGAGATACGAACAGACAAAAGAAAACTCATTGATCGGAAAGATAGACTCTATCTTCAAGGAGATATCGGACATAGAAAAGGTGATGTCTTCTAAACAGCCGGAGTCTGCCGCGCCGCAGGCTCCCGTTGAAAAACAGAAGAGGAAGGCTAAGCTGGAGGCCATTGGAGATGATGTGGTATCTATAATGGTATCATTGAGATGGCTGGAATTTCTTCTGGACAATTACGGTCCAGAGAATACTTTGGATGTCTTGGATTACTACGAAAGCCTTGGATGGATATCTTCGACGGTGAAAGAACAGATGATGAAATACGCAAAGATGACCGGTGTGATGAACCCGGCCCAGGAATATAAGATAAAACCATCGATACAGGACCACATCATAAACATGCTGTTCATAGAGAAGCTGAGAGGTGAGGAGATCAACAGAGATCTCATCGAGGCGCTCGAAAGGGAGTTTAGAACAATAAGAAAGGGAGTTGACGAGCTGTATGGGATTTAGCTATACAGTGGCGGCGGTAATAATGCTCTCGTCTACTCTTATATTTTTTGGAATAGTTTATACTTCGTATGTTCAATCCAATGAAAATTTAGCAAATGCAAATCAGAAGCTTGTTAAGAATATATACGATCTTGAAAATACACGGGTTTCCATATATGATTATTATTACAATTCAAGTTCATCATATTTCGTGATCAACCTGACGAACAATGGAAGTCAGGTGTTTAATATGAGTCTGGCCAATGTTCTCGTAAATGGTTCGCTGGTCAAATTCAACGTCTCCGGCCAGTTTTTGTTTCCACTGCAGACGGTATCTATAACATTCAAAGAACCGGCCGGATCCTATGCGGTTGAGATAGTTATGCCAGATGGTTATGAGATATTCAAGAAGGTGGTGTCCTGATGGCTTCAACAGCGGTTTCAGAACTGGTATTTTTCATCGTCACTCTGCTTATCACCGCATCTGCGGTGGCAGTACTATCCGATCAGACATTCCATCTTGTGGACGGCATGAAGACTTCGTCACAGAAAACATCGGATATGATTCAGCAGAACTTTGCAATAATAAACGATCCTACACAAATACCTTATAATGGTGGTTATGTATTTTACATAAAGAATACGGGAAGCGTTGCCTTTGCCTTCACGAACACCTCGGTATCGGTTCTGATCGACGGCAATATGGTTACCGGGCATTACCTCACATTCGAGACTCAGAACAACACCGGGGTGCTCTACCCAGGTCAGGTTGGAGAGATATTAGTGAATGAAACTCTCACAGGGTACAACAGCATAACCGTTTCCCTTTCCAGTGGTGTGTCGCA
The DNA here is from genome assembly GCF_003205235.1 of Thermoplasma sp. Kam2015. NCBI lineage: Archaea > Methanobacteriati > Thermoplasmatota > Thermoplasmata > Thermoplasmatales > Thermoplasmataceae > Thermoplasma > Thermoplasma sp. Kam2015. The sequence goes on from NZ_QJSM01000018.1 coordinate 221,237, forward strand.
TCAGCTGGAATTTGAGGTGTGATGGAATGTTCTTCAGCTTCAAGATAGATGGAGACGAACTGGATAAGAGGATGGGTGGCGGCGTATACGTCGGCCAGCTCTTCACGATATTTGGAGATAACAGTGAGGGTAAAACATTACTTTCAATAAGGTTAGCCTACGGCTTCCTGAAGAATGGTATATCCATAGCCTATGTTTCATCGCAGATGCCCATAAGGGAATTCATCTCTTTTTCCGATGCACTCGGTTATCCGGTTCTGAATTCCGTCATATCCGGTGCAATGCTGTACATAACGCCTGTTTTCATACTGAGACGCGCAAGGAAAGCAAATCTGGACGATCTGCTTAATAACGACCACGTCAAGGAGAAAAGTGTTCTCATAATCGATTCGCTGAACCCTGGTATGTTCAGGGACTTCGAGATAAATTCCTATATGGAAAAACTCAGGAAATTCTCGGAGAATCGCGTGGTAATAATAACTGCCAATCAGGCCAGTCTAGATGATGCTACGGTTCTGCGGATGAATCAACTCTCTACAACAATAGTCTCCCTGCACTCCAAGGAACTCGGAGGAATAAAGAGGCATTTCATAGACCTAGTGAAATACCCGATGGTCGTAAGATCCATCCAGCAGAGTATACCTTTCCGTGTTGAACCTGGCCGCGGTCTCATAGTTGAGATATCCAGCGTGTCGTGATCGCCATGGATAAGGGGGTTATCTCTGACAGCTATGAGATTGCGATATCAAGGAATCCGCATCTTGGGGAATACCTCTCAAAATACAGGGACGAGACAGGCAGAAGTCCGTCGTTTCTCGTCAACATCGACAGCTCTCTGAAGAGTCTGGCACATGTTGACGTGATATATCCAGTCGGCGATCCGATATTCATCCATATTTACGAAAAGGGAAAGGAGAGGAGATATAAGCCTATAGAACCGCTTCTCAAGGGTAAAGAACTGGAATTCATGGATGCGATACTTGATATTATAATGACGAGAGCTTCAGAGTATCCTCCCGCAGAAAACGAAGAGGAACAGGAGAAGAACATCGAGGATGTATATAAGAAGACCGTCTCCGTAGGTTCCAACAAGATAAGGAGGAATAGCGTATCACTTGAGAAGAACCTCTACGATAAGATGCTCTACAATGTCAAGAAGGAGATAATAGGTCTTGGTCCATTGGAGCCCCTCATTAGGGATTCTCACATAGAGGATATAAGTGGTATAGGGCCAGAGGATGTTTACATAGTCCACAAGATCTTCGGGTCAATGCCCACAGATATAACATTTGGAAGCATGGAGAGGCTGATGAGATTCAGCAAAAGGCTCTCTGAACGCGTAGGCAGACCGGTCAGCGATAAGAGGCCCATAGTTGATGCAACGCTTCCAGACGGATCTAGGCTTTCCATTGTCTACAGCACAGATATATCGCAGAGGGGTCCAAGCTTCACCATAAGAAAATTCTCGGAGATACCGCTCAGCATAATCAATCTGATAAAGTACAATACGATGTCGTATGAGGAGGCCGCGTACCTCTGGCTAGCTCTAGAATATGGGCAGAGCGTCTTTGTCTGTGGTGAGACGGCAAGCGGTAAGACCACTGTGGTAAACGCCATAATACCATTCATAAGGCCGGAATCGAAGATATTCAGTGCAGAGGACACCCCTGAAATAAGGGCACCTCAGAAGGCATGGCAGCAGCTTGTGACCAGAGAGAGCGGAGGAGAGCCGTGTAACTCTCTACGATCTTCTTCGAACAGCCCTCAGATCCAGGCCTAATTACATAGTTGTCGGTGAGATAAGAGGCGCAGAGGGCGCGATGGCCTTTCAGGCCATGCAGACAGGGCATCCGGTGATATCCACATTCCATGCATCATCAGTCAAGAAGATGATACAGAGATTCACCGGTAATCCAATAAACATACCGGTGACTTTCATGGATAACTTAAACATAGTCCTTATACAGCAGGCCGTATACGTCGGCGGAAAATTTCTGAGAAGAACGACGAGCATAAACGAAATCGAAGGATATTACGAAGATCTTGGAGGTGTCGCGACAAGAGCCGTTTTTGAATGGGATCCATCAACGGACAGGCATATGTTTAGAGGTATGAACAACTCGTATATACTTGAAGAGAAGATAGCGAAGACGGCGGGTTTGATAGATACAAGCCTCATATACAACGAGCTTTTCCGAAGGGCAAAGATACTGAAGGAACTGGCAGATCAGAAGATCACCGATTATTTCCAGGTATACGAGAAGATAAAGGAGTTCTATGAAGGAGGATCAGCTTATGGATACTAAGATGAAGAGGGGCTTCTGGATTGGAATAAATTATTCGAAAACCGATCTTATGCTTATAGCAGGATCCGCTGTCATGTCCGTTATGTTTTATCTGGTTTACATGGCCACGCAGAAGACATTCATACTGATACTGTTCAGCATGCTTGCTCTTGGATCGGCCTTCTTATTTCTGAAGCCGATAATAGATCGCGACAATAAGAAAAACGATATAAATTCAAACATACCGTTTTTCATAACAGCTTTTTCATCACTGGCAACCAGCGATGCAAATATAATCGATCTTCTTGATATACTTTCGAAAAAGGAAAAACTGGGATATCTTAGAAAGGAACTTGAGAAAATACTGAATCTTGTGAGGAACTGGGGCATGGGCCTTGCTGAAGCCATGACATTTGTTGCAAAGAGAACACCCAGCGATATATTCTCTGATTTCCTAACGAGATTTGGACATGCGATAGACAGCGGTCAGGACATTCAAGAGTTTGCAAGGACAGAGGTTTTCAGCACTATGAACAGCTTCGAGACCGCTTACACATCGGCACTGTACAGTTTCGATCTCTATCGTGATATATATGTATCGCTTCTGCTCTCCTTTGCATTTCTAATAACATTCATCATGATAATGCCAATACTAATACCAATAAACATAACTGTGGTCTTGAGCCTGAGCCTTCTCATGGTGGCATTGGGTGAATTTATGCTCGTCTATGGAATAAGCATAGTTCTCCCGAAGGATCCACTGTGGCACAAGACCGGCATAAAGACTGATACCGATATAAAGATGAGAAATCTCTTTTTCATATCCATAACCGCCTCAATGATGATCTTCATCATTCTCGATGTTACGAAGATCATTTACAAAATACCATTCTATTTCACATTTGCTATGATCGTAAGCCCCATAGCCTATCCCAGCTATATCGGTTCCAAGATGGAACGGGAAGTTCAGAAGAAGGATGAGATGTATGGCAGCTTTATAAGATCCCTCTCTGGTTCGGCGTCAGCACGTGGAAACCTTCTTATAGACGCTCTGAAGGCCATAGTGATGCACGACTTCGGCATACTATCCAAGGACATAGATAAGCTCTACAAGAGGCTCCTTTACAGGATAAATTCACTGAAAGCATGGAAGATGTTTTCGGCCGACACAGGATCGCATCTCATTGAAATTTACTCGGAGACATACGCTGAGAGTATCGATCTGGGTGCAGACGCGCTCAAGAGCGGAATGATCGTCTCTGAAAATTTCGAAAAGATCGTTGGTCTAAGGAAGAGAAAGCATTCCTCCGTGACAAGCTTCGTTGGTATAATGTACGGCATAACGGCCGGTCTTGCATTTTCTCTGGCGATATCTTACGGTATTCTGAAGATAATAGATGGCATATTCTCAGGTTTCAATCTATCCGCACTTGGTGTAACAGGTATATTTCTGGCTCCGCCTTCATCCTCTGTATATCTAATTGAGATATTTCTGATGATCATCCTCTTCGTTCATTCCTTCATTGGCGGGGTTTCGCTGAAAGTCTCTGACGGTGGAAGGATCGTCCATGGGCTTCATCACACTGTCCTCATGATATGGATCGTATCATTTGTGGTGTATGGCACACTGCAGATAACCAGCATACTCCTCTCATCGACAGTTTGAAGGAAGATTACGGTCTATAGACCTGAATTTTTATGGCTTTTTACTAAATGGCCGATGGTTTTCGCTGATCGTCAGTTATGCAATCTGCATTGAGGGGATTCGGAGAAATGGGCGCTCAAGTCATGGATGGCTTTTTGCATTAAGGTTCTTCAGGATACAATTTTTTATATATGGTGAACTATTCTTGAAAGGATGGCGGATCCTAAACTTACGAAGACCATCGTAATGAAGATGAATGCGATCATTACGGAGAAGGATCCGGAAAGAAAAAAGTCCAAGATATCTGAACTTATAGAATCCCTGAAATCTGCCGATGTAACGCAGATAAACAAGGAAGATGTTGATCCATTCATCTCGGTTCTCGTAAGAAACATATCGGATAGCACACAGATTCAGGATATAATGCCGTATCTGGAGATGATATCACCAGACAATAAGAGCATTGCAGAGTCAAAGGTGATAGAGAACTACAGCGCTGGAAACTATCTCGACGTGATACGTCTTGTTACTTCAGACACATACTTCTGTGAGATAGAAAATGTGATCAACCTCCTCGTATCAAGCGCAGATCATCTCGAAAAATATGACAGCGTGGCTGTTTTTCTTTCAAAATGCGGAAGATACGATGACAGAATAATGGCGAGATATGCAGAACGAGATAGAAACGACGCAACGACAGATACGATAATAGGAAATTATGAAGCGCATAACGATTGCAGGGCTATTGTGAGTTTGATCAGGCATGTTTTAGCCTATGAATATTCAGAGAATTATATAGTTAAAATGATAGAATGTGCGGAGAAGATCGAAGACAGCGAATCTGTAATATACGCTCTTGATTTGGTTCTGCCTGACAAGATAGAGAAATCAGATTCTTCAATATTCCTGGCGAATACCGCACTTCGCCTTGGTAGATACGAGAAGGCAAGGGCGATAGCTGATCGCGGTCTCAAGCTGGATCCTGGCAACGTCCAGCTTAAACTTCTGCTCGCAAGATCGCTCTATGGAATGGGAAAGATCAATGAAAGTTTGAATTTCTACAGAGATGTCTGTGAATCTCAACCCGAGAACACCGAAGCAGTATATGAGATGATCGATATATTGTACAATCATGGCCGTACAAAAGAATATGCTGAGGCTTTGAAGAATGTCAGCAGAGAAAAATTCAGGCCTGAGGATTACGTAAGGATCGCCGATCTCCTAAAGGATTCTGGCGATATATCATCTTCTGTCAATCTCCTCAAGGAAGCCGTGACGAGATTTCCAGATAATGCGGATATAATCAGATCGTATGCAATTGCAATGCAGGAAGTGGGGAATCTGGGTGAGGCCTATCAGGCCTATCAAAATCTCATAAGGATAAAGCCAGATGAGAATGCATTAAGGTTCCTGATAGATTATCTCTTCAGCAGGAGGAGCTTTGAGGAGATACTGAGCATATATGAATCACAGCAAGACGAAAGCCTGAAAGAGAAATTTGTTGGCGTTGCGGCAGCCTCCTATGTGTATATGGGCTATATAGACGATGCTGTCAAGTTGGCCAAAGATCATCACGAGATTCTGGATGATCCATATTTTGTTGACTCTATACTTTTCTCCATAAGAGAAAAGGATCATGCACAGATGCTGATCTCTGTCGGCATAGAGAACACGTATTCTAAGATCTCCTTAGACAGGCTGCTTGGAATAGAGATCAGGGGAGTGGACTACATAATGGACTATGCAGCAAAGTCATGTTCAAAGGCAATGGCCTTCGTGGCAGCAGAATCCGTTTTCAAAAAGATGCACACGGTTCCTGATAAGATAAAGGTCACCCTGTCCACGAGATGCCTGGAAGAGGTCTATGATGTAATCCTAACGATGCAGGGCATATATACGAAGGACAACATCAGAGTATTTGAAGATCATCCAAGATACCTTTATCCAGCAATAGACACCTTCATTGGCGTGGGTCTGTATGATGAGGCTTATAAATTGATCAGCAGATATGAAAATGTCAAGGACGATCCCTTTCTGAACTACGAATATGCCCGTTTGATGTACGTCATGAACAGGCAGAAGGATGCGCTGAGGCTGATAAGAAAGGCGAAGGAAGACTTTCCAAATGTGGACTTCTATCTGCTATCCATACTCATAGATCCAGAATCAGTGGTTGATGATGTGTCTGCGATACTGGATCTTGATAAAAATGCGGTTCCTTATAAAATAATCAGAGATAAATACGTTGATAATGCCAAGATCATTGCCGGCGTACTTTCTCTTCTCCATGAGAGAAACATTCAGAATCTTGAAGTATCAAGGCTAGAAAGAGATCATCTATTCAGGTCAGGGAAGTTGGAAGAATCTTTGAATATTTCAGCAAATGTGATAAAGGAATCATCAGACACCGATGATCTGAAGGTTCATTATTCAATACTGAAGAAGATCAATTCTGATTCTGCAGCCGATTTTCTGCTGCACTATCTGGATAGATTCGAGGGCATGGACGATCTCAAGGAGGCTGCGCATTCATTTTACAGAAGAAGAGATTTTGAAAATGCCATAACAATATACAGGGCGATGATAAGCAGGGGTGCCAATCCGGTTCAGTTCCCGGAATACATAGACTGCCTGATAGAGACTGGAAATTATGCAGAGGCGGATGATATAATATCGAGACTTCCTACCGTCATGCCTGTGACCATAAAATTCTACCTCAGGATGGGCAAGACAGACAGGATAGTGGAGTATCTCATGTCAGGTGAAGAAAAATCACCTGAAGATATAAAATATATAGCAAAGGTTGGCTGGCCCTATGATAACATAAGGGAAGCCCTGATAAGATACTACGAAGAATCAGGAGATATCGTAGCAGGCAGGTCGATAATGGAGAAATTCGTGAACGAGGGTCGGTATGAGGACGCACTCCGCATAGCCTCTTACCTGTATGAAAACTTTTCAGACATTGATGTTGGCATCTCCTATGTGGATCTGCTGAGGATCAAGGGCGATGCTGCAAATGCACTGCAGGTCGCTGAGGATCTGGCATCCAGGTGTCAGGGAAATATCTGCACGGAGATATACAGGCGGATATACGGAATTCTGTATGATCTGAAAAAGTATACGGAGATCATAAAACTATACAGGAAGAGAAAGGATTCCGACTCAAACATCGTGCCGTTTGTAGTTAGATCATACCTGGCAGTTGATGATATTGAATCAGCGGAGGAGGTATTGAATCAGTACAGTTTACCTGATAGTGTAAAAAAATCCTTGATGCAGGCCATCAGCGACAAAAGATACATGGATAGGATCACGAAATACACCTCAAAGATCCTAACCATAGAATTCAAGCAGAGGAGAAAATTATCGTTGGGAGAGATGATCTCAAAAGCAGATGTGCCTGAGGATTTCACCAGTGACATAAAATCTTTCTTCACCGACGACAAGTATATGGGATCGCCTGATGAGATCAGCCTTGAAAAGATATCTGCTGATATGATAAGAATGATTGCAGAGAAGGAGAAGATTGAAACCGCAGATAAAATATACATCCACACGATATTCGGCCATCTTGATCCTAGGGATCCAATATTGGCGAAAAATCTCTATGTGTACATACAGAAATCGATGAAGAGAGATCCAGAGGGCATTGAAGGGGCAAAATCAATCGCCGAAAATGCGGTGAATGATAATGTTCCAGATAATGAAATAGAAATAATAAAGAGATACGGAGTAGGTATCGCTACAGCTTCGGCGGCGGTAAAAATAATGAGAAAGATGAAGGAGGATAGATACAAGGATGTACGGGCATGATATTTCGAATGAGGAAAAGGACATAGCTGTTTCCGTCATAGCATTGACTGCCGCATTTGCCATAGCTAACAGGTTCAGATCTCCATACGGTCCATTTTTCATACTTGCAGTATCATTTCTTGTTGCAATTACAGCGTTTCTGATGCACGAACTTTCGCACAGATATGTGGCAAGATCCTATGGAGGGATAGCATATTTTAAGATGTGGCCTACGGGTCTTTTTCTTGCCCTAGCGACATCCATATTCGGTTTCATATTCGCCGCTCCGGGAGCTGTTAATATAGGAGGGATATACCGCAAGGATCAGATAGGTAAAACCGCGCTGGCAGGCCCTGCCATGAATATATTTCTTGGTATACTCTTCTATGGCATGGCGTTCTTCACCCTCATACCGGTGATCAGTGCGATATTCAGATATGTAGCCGAGATGAATTTCTGGTTTGGCTTCTTCAATCTCATACCCATACCGCCTCTCGATGGCTACAAGGTATTCACGTGGGATCTCTATGTCTACATAGTATCGATAGCAATCGCGCTTGTGTTTGTTGTGCTGTTTGTTTTCTGATCATATATATCGATATTATTTCTGGATGGTATGCGACAAGAGCTCAGAAATCTATAGATTAGACGATACGCATGCGATGATGGCAGGATTCGTATTTATCAATAAATGGATTCATAAAGATTAAGTGCATCTATCTCTCAGCAAACTTTTGAAGTTCATATTTATTTCCGCGCCACAGTATATGCTTCATTCTATGTGCGATCATCAAATTTACCAGATAGATGAAGGGAAGCATCAAAAATATTGCTGCGAATGAGATCCTTCTGATGACTGTTCTATCGTACATGCGATAGATGCCTATGATTTTCGGGATGAGGAGATATAAGAATACAGGATTCGTAACAGAGAGGATAATCGCCGAGATAAAGAGAATTATATCGAGCGAATAGAATATGATGCCATAACGAAATACTTTTGGAGAGGCGCTTATGGATAGCGCCGTCTGTCTGTTCGCCCACTCCCAGAATTGAGGCCATGTATCGGGGCAGTATATTGCTGGCCTGGCCTCCCTGACATAGGCGATGCGGAGACCTTTGGATTTGCAGATGGCCGTCAATGCCGAATCGTCAGAAACATTCCCAGAGAAGAATGGCATCGCGGAATCGATAAGCGTTCTTCTGAAGGCGAGCGATCCACCCCAGCCGAACCTAGTCAACCTGGATTCCATCAGAGATTGGCCGACAGTGCCCCATACGGCTTTGATCTTTGATGGGAATGATCCCACAGGATAGAAGTATGGAAAGGTGGTCGAGATGCCGACCTTAGGATCTGAAAGAGGGCATACAAGGTTCCTCAGCCATTCTCTGTCGACCCTGATATCTGAATCGGCTATGACATAAATATCATAATCGGGTCTTGATGCGATTGCAGTTGATATCGCTCTGACCTTGCCGCTGCAGGTGTTGCACGCATAATTCGATAAGATATGTGGTATCCCGATCTTCTTTACAGCGGGCATTGCCGGATCCGATGGATCGTCGAGCACGGCCAGATAGTCGGCGTTCACATCCTGTGATACGATCGATCTGAGGTTTTCCTCTAGATCGTAATCTATGCCCTTGCATGGTATTATGACCAGGATCCTATCTTGCCTTCTATATTCGCATCTCTCATCAATTTCCTTATGAAGGCCTATATAAGAAAAACCCGCTGCAATCAGGGTAAGTATGAATATGAAAATGATCAGAAATAATGTCATATGAGGGAGACATTTTCTGTACTTATCTCGCCCACACCATCTATGCTGGAAATTTTATTCTCAACGTTGTCTATCTCGCCCTCTTTATCCTGGACAATTATTTCCAGCTTGATGTATTTAAGCCCAAAACCGATGTCAACCTCTTCCATTCGATTTATGGAGCAGATAGCGGATATGCTCTCCCTTATCTTATCTTCGATACCCTTTATATCAACATCGGTATCTTTCGGCAGAACCTTCAGCGATACTAGAACATCTCCCATCTGTATCACGGCCCCTCAAAACCACAGTTATCACAGACGTATGGGGTGGAATGCTCTCTGCATGTTTTGCATCTGCCTATAACTTCATTTCCGCAGTTTGGGCACAGAAATACCGAATAACCCTCATCTATCAGTCCAACACCACAGGATGTACAGGTCTCTTTGTATACCATATTCGCAAATAGCATTCTCCTATATTAGGTTACGGCATTTTTTTCGGTTAGATGAGGTAAGTTTTCCTTCGAAATGTAAGCGATTTCTGATATACATCGTATCGGTATACATCGTTTCTAATGTATACAGGTTAAGGCAGATGAAACTGGAAGCTATGGTTTCAAATCCGATGACAATTTGCAATGTTTTTTGCTAATGTGAATCGCCCAGATGATCGTAGAGGATCGCCCAAGCATTTTATAAGGGATGGCACTATTCTTGATCATGGCTGATCAGAGGCTCTTTGGCACCAATGGTATAAGGGGTATTCCCAATGAAGATCTGACTGTTGACTTTGCAATGCGTGTGGGAAAGAGTATAGGGATGTTCGTTTCCGGAGATGTTGCACTGGGCAGAGATACAAGGATCAGTGGCGATATGATAAGTTCTGCAGTGATCGCTGGCCTAACCTCCACTGGCCATAACATAGTGGATCTGGGCATATTGCCAACACCAGCCCTTCAGTACTATTGCAAGAATCATGGAATCTACGGTGTCATGATCACTGCCTCACACAATCCGCCTCAATACAATGGCATAAAGGTTATTGATAGAGATGGAACGGAGATAGAACGGCCATCAGAGGAAAAGATAGAGGGCATATACCATTCTGGATCATTTTCCTCGGTAAAATGGGAGGATGCAGGGCGTATAAGATATGTAGACGATGCCCTTGATCAATATATAAGCGGTGTTCTCTCAAAAGTAGACGTAAACAGGATAAAGGAGAGAAAGTTCAGGGTTCTTGTAGATACGGGAAATGGTGCGGCATATTTTTCCACGCCCATGCTGCTTGAAAGATTGGGATGCACGGTCGTCACTCTAAACGCGAATCCAGATGGAAGGTTCACTTCAAGAAATGCCGAGCCAAAACCTGAGAATCTTAGAGATCTAATGGCTCTTATGTCCACGGGGAACTTCGATCTTGGAGTTGCGCATGATGGCGATGCTGACAGGGTCGTGTTCATAGATGAAAAGGGGCAGTTCATAGATGGCGATAAGAGCCTTGCCCTGCTTGTGAAGAATGTCGCGTCAGCTGGAGATATAGTTGTGACTCCGGTGAGCTCATCCGACATAATCGCAGACATATGCAGTTCCGTCGGTGCAACCCTCATCAGGACAAAGGTTGGTGCGCCAATAGTTGCAAGAACAATGATCCAGAACGGAGCGGTGATAGGCGGTGAGGAAAATGGCGGTGTTATATATGGGAAGCATCAGTACTGCAGAGATGGTGCCATGACCTTGTCACTGATGCTTGATCTCATGGCCAGAAGCAACAAAAAGATATCTGAACTTGTCAGAGAACTACCGCAGTACTTCCTTGATAAGAGACAGGTGGAGAGAACGGTTGACTGGTCAAGGTTACAGAAGGAACTGCAGAAGGGAGAGAAGGTAGATCTGACTGATGGCGTCAAGATCCTGAAGGAGGATGGATGGATACTCATAAGGCCGTCAGGCACGGAGAAAATCTTGAGAATATATGCGGAATCTATAGACATGTCCACGGCCAAAAAATACGCCGATCAATATGTGGCTAAGATAAGGGATCTCCAAGAAAAGTTAGGATGAACCGCATCATTGATCGCGCAATTTTCCATATATTATGAGGAAGCGCTGAACCACCGTGACCGTTCCAAATAGGCCGAATATAATAAGAAGGATGTTTGTGGGCGTTAGGGAAATATAGTTGAATCTGTAGAACGATCCCACAAAAATCTGTAGTATTATAAACACGATCATTATGACGAGGCGATCGGCCCTCCCCATCAGACCCGCATAGAGACGGTTCAGTCCCAGCGCCTGGGCCTGAGTACCGAGATAACTTGTCATCAATACCCCTATGAGCGCAAAGAGGCCAAGATACACATTGCCGAATCTGCTGAATGCAAAGCCCAATATGAGAAATATATCAGAAAAACGATCAAAGCTGTGGTCTATAAAGTCACCAAGTTTTGAAGAGACACCCTTCAGCCTTGCCAGTTTTCCGTCTATGGCATCAAACAGAGCCGAGAGAATAACCATAATCAAGGTTATCGCTGGGTATCCCAAAAAATAGGAAATTCCGGCTATACCTGCGAAAACCAGAGAAAGGACAGATATGGTGTTCGGATTCCATCTTATGAATGCCTTGGATATGGGTGTCAGGATACCGTCGACCCTATTTCGGTATGAGTCCAGCATTTTTGAACAGCCTATACATGAACATGGCGGACGATATATTATTTTCCGATGTAGGATAGCGTAATCAATGTAGCTTCGTAAAAATAAAACGCATCATCTTCGAAGTTCATTGTATGGTTCCTGGATTAAGAACACAACGGGTGCTGCTCTATTATCTTTTCGATATCTGAGATCGTTGCTCCCAGGTCTTCGTTATGGATTCTGAATATCCTGGTGGACGGGATCAGATCCAGGCTCTCTGAATATATTACGTCCGACCTCTGAGCATCCAGATTCTCCTCGATCTTCTCATCTGAATATCCGCGGGCCTTCATCCTCTCCCTGAGCTTCGATTCATCCGCTTCCAGTATGATTACGAAATCGCATGGGAGAAGATGGGCGTAGTGGGCCGCTATGATGCCATGAAATCGATCAATCAGGAGATGATCGGAGAGGCAGTCTATATCAACCTGATCTCCGGAGATGCATCCGTATTTCCTTGCCAGTTCATTGCCCTCAACGCATGGATGGCCAAGATCGTTCATCTTCCTGCATATGGTGCTCTTTCCCGTTCCAGGTATACCGCTGATGCATATTATCTTCGTTTCCATCTTGTCCTATCACCATTATGAATTGATTCCGGATATTTGATCAATGGGCAAGATATCGTCTGGCATTTATAATCATTTTCTGAGCATGCAAAAACATCGGTTCTTCTTAATTTAACGTCACTTTAAATTTCAGGTTGTGATGCTGAAGCCATGGGATCTAAAGATCTGTTCCAGATTGGATCGTCTATGTTTCCAATGGGTGTTAATTCACCCGTGCGTTATTTCAAGGATTATCCTTTCTATGTCCATCATGTAAAAGGTTCGAAGATATACGATGTGGATGGCAACGAGTATATAGATTACTGTCTCGCCTATGGCCCTTCGATCCTTGGCCATGCCGATCCAGACGTGGTAAAAGCGGTAAAGGAACAGGCAGAAAATGGCCTACTCTACGGTGCACCTGCGGAAATAGAGATAAAACTTGGAGATCTCATACGCAGATCATCCAGAAATATAGAGATGATGCGATTCACAAATTCCGGTACGGAGGCCACCATGCACGCCATAAGGCTGGCAAGAGGATATACAGGAAGAAGCATAGTTGTGAAGATGGAAGGTGGATTTCACGGCGCCCATGATTATTCGCTCATCAGATCGGGCAGCGGCACTCTCACATTCGGATCGCCGTCATCGCCAGGAGTGCCGGAGGAGGTGGCCAAAACCGTAATCGTTGGGAGATACAATGACAGGGAAAGCATAAGGGATATATTCGACAGGTATGGAGACAGAATTGCTGCGCTCATAACTGAACCCATAATGGGAAACGCCGGCGTAATATTACCCGATCCCGGATTCCTCGAATTTCTTAGAGAAATTACGGAGAAAAACGGATCGCTCCTGATATTTGATGAGGTTATAACCGGTTACCGCTTCGCTTTCTCGCCCTATCAGGATCTGATAGGAATACGTCCAGATCTCACCACGATGGGAAAGATAATTGGCGGCGGCATGCCGATAGGTCTCTTTGGCGGCTCAAGGGATCTGATGAGCAGGGTATCACCATCTGGCGATGTATATCAGAGCGGGACATTCTCTGGAAATCCCATCACCATGGCGGCTGGCTATGCGGCGCTCAAGAAATTGCAGAACATGGATTATTCAAGGATCAGAAAGACGACAGAGAAACTGATCACGGGAATAGACGAAATTCTATCCAGAAGGAAGATTCGGCACGTCATAAATAGTTACGTATCCATGTTTCAGTTCTTCTTTGCTGAAGAGGCCCATAATTATGATCAGGTCATGAAGGCAGACAGGGATCTGTACTTCAGGATATTCAAAAGCCTGATGAGGCATGGCGTGTATCTTCCGCCTTCCCAGTTTGAAACGAATTTCGTCAGTTTTGCACATTCGGATGAGGACATAGCAAAAACACTGGAGGCTTTTGATTCCGCTGTAGGTGAGGTTGTGGGATGAAAGCGATCAGGTTGGGCACGAGGCCCAGCAGATTAGCCATGGCTCAGACCGAGATGGTGGCTTATTCGATAAAGAAACTTGGTTACAGCGTAGAAATAGTCAAATATCTATCGGAGGGCGATTCTGATCTAAAATCTCCGCTGTATTCCATAGGCAGAACAGGCGTTTTTGTGGACAGGATAAATGCACTAATACTCTCAGGAGAGATAGATGCTGCCGTTCATAGTGCTAAGGACATACCGTACACCATTGATGAAAGGTTGCAGATATCGGCTGTGATGCCCAGAGGTTCATTCGAAGACGCTCTTGTCTCAGATATGCCTCTATCGATGATGCCGCCGGGTTCAACGATTGGAACTTCCAGTCTCAGGCGTAAGTACCAGATACTTTATCAGCGCAGCGATCTGAAGGTTGTGAATCTGAGAGGCAACATAGACACGAGGATTGAGAAGATGAGGACGGAAGGAATGGCAGGCATGGTTATGGCACTCGCGGCCATAGAGAGGCTGCATCTCGGCGTCAGATACTGGCCGATAGATCCAGAAAAGTATGTACCGGCGCCAAATCAGGGGATAATAGCCGTGGTGTCGCAGAAGGGATCAGAAGCATCAGATATACTATCCAGGATCAACGACAGCGCAACTTACAGGGACATGATGGCCGAGAGAACTATAACGCAGGATCTGAGGCTTGGGTGTTCAACTCCAGTGGGCATACTCAGCAGATCCAGTGGAAAAGGAATGAGGATACTTGCGCAGTTCTTCTCAATGGACGGTTCAGATATGATCATGTTCGATCAGCATATAGAGGATCTGCATGATATCGGAGATATCGTATCATACATAAGAGATAACATTCCTGAGGAGTACGGGTATAATCTATGAAGTACGTTTTGTCCGTGAGACCAGAAAAAAAGGCAAAAACTATCACGACTGATTGTTTCAGGGTAATCAATGTGCCTGTGACGGATCTGAAGTCCATTGATATAGATTATGACGATATACTCTCAGAGAACAATGTGGAGTGCATCGCTTTCACCAGCTCATACGGTGCCCATCTCTTCTTCATCAAGGCAAGAAATAAGGCGTTCAGATACTTCGGAATAGGGAAGACCACATGCGAGGAAGTGGAGAAAAATGGGTTTAGATGCGAATACCCGGAGAGTATGGACTCAGAAGGTCTTGCGAATCTACTCCTCTCCAGATGCGCGGGCAGAAGGATTGCACTCATAAGGAGCAAAAGTGCAAATGAAATCGTTAACGAACGTTTAAAGGACAAGGTCTTCTTTCTCGATCTCAGGAACTATGAGGCGGTACCCACAGGCGCCGATCTAGCACAATATCTGCAGAGCGATGATTGTGCCGGTATCATAGTGACATCGTCCATGGAAGCAAAGATTGTACTGCCTTATATTAGAGCCTCTGGAAAACCTGTTTACTCCATTGGAGAGGTCACCACAGAAACTCTGGAAAGTGCAGGTATACACCCACTTATGTCAGGAAGATCAGATTTCATGGATCTGGTAAAAAAGATAAAAGAATATCTGTGTTCCATCAGCTGAATATGTCCCTTTCACCCATTGTCCTCTCACAGTAGACGCACCTTATAACCAGCGGATGCTTAGACACGATCTCAAACTCAGATTCAACTGGTTCGTGGGTATTGGTGATGCAGTTCTGATTCTTGCATTTAATGACTCCAACGAGCCTTGAGGGCAGATCCACCTGAAATTTCTCGCTAATTTCGTAATTCCTTATGATGCTTATGGTGGCATTGGGGGCAATGAGTGATATCATGTCAAGTTCGTTCCTGTCCAGAAACCGGTTTTCGATCTTTATCACATCCTTGAAGCCCATCTTATTGCTTGGTACATGTATAGCGACGCTCACGGTGTAGTTTACATCCTCATGTACACCTAAGACGCCTATGACACGTATCCCCTTTCCAGACGGAACATGATCTATGACTGTTCCGTCCCTTATTTTTGATATCCTCAACGTCTTTTCCATATCACTCACCCAATATACGATATATCAGAGCCATCCTTACGGGCACTCCATAATAGGCCTGTTTGAAGTACTTGGCCTGCGGCAGTTCATCGACTTCCGGCCTGATCTCATCAACTCTGGGAAGCGGATGCATTATTATGGATTTCTGCTTCATCTTCGATACGAGTTCCTTATCCACAGAATAGGATCCTATAACACTCTGATATTCATTCTGATCGGTGAACCTTTCCTTCTGAATTCTTGTAACGTAGAGAACATCTGTGTCCTCTATGACTGACGAGAGATCATCGTATTCTTTTATCCTGCTCCTGTCTCCTATCTTGGTATAGACGTAATCAGGCAGTTTCAATATCTGAGGGCTTACAAGATTGATTCTGACGTCGTACTTTGATAATGCTATGATCAGAGAATGTATTGTTCTCCCATACCTGAGATCGCCCACCATGGTTATAACCCTTCCATCTATGGATCCAGTCTCCTTTTTGATGGTGTAAAGGTCAAGTATGGTCTGAGTTGGATGCTGGCCAGATCCATCACCCGCATTTATGACCGGCTTATTGGCGAACTTGGATGCAAGCCTTGCAGCACCTTCAAGTGGATGCCGTATCACTATTATATCGGAATATGAGGAAGCCATCCTGATGGTGTCGGCGAGTGTTTCTCCCTTTGCGACAGAGCTGGTCTTAACGTCAGATACTGTTATCACGGATCCACCAAGCCTGTGCATGGCGCTTTCGAATGAAAGTCGAGTTCTGGTGCTTGGCTCATAAAACAGTGTAGCCATTATTCTGCTATTCAAGAGATCTGTGCTTCCACCCTTCTCAATTGTTTTAAGCATGGAATCAGCAAGATCGAAGAGATCATTCAGATCATCGCTGTCGACATCTTCGATTGAAACAATACTCTTATTCTTCAACATCCAGTGGACATAATCGGCGAGTTAAAAAGATTTGTTAGGGGTTTGGGGGAGCATCAAATCTCAACTTCGTCGGCGGTGAAATAACGGATTCACCTGCGTGAAATATTTATAAGCAATTATAAAGTTATGGTCTGTTCAATCCGGATAAACGCCAGCTCATATCAAAATATATGGCCTATTCGAAATATAATCCCACGAAAGAGGTCATTTCATTGAAAGGAGGATCCGAAAGTTCTGCTGAGGAGTAGCTCACCATCTCCTGTATCCTGAATATATACCGATATTCCCGTTTTCGTCCATTTCGATGAGATGCCCACCAGAGTATCTGCATATCTCTTCGTTGTAGGACGGCATGAATTTCTCGCTTCCCATGGTTGAGGAGATCAGAAATAGATCGCTTCTTGTACCGAGCTTCGTCGCCCATTCCCTTATGTCCTGTTCTATATCCTTTCCCATGGGAACGTTTGCCCTTCCATCTGTGATCATGATGGAGACTGTCCTGTCCCTGTAGCGGCCTGAAATATCATACATCATCTTCAGCGCGGCAGGGATTGGTGTTTTCCCCTGAGGTATCGTCTTTGATATCTCTTCTTCTATCAGATCCAGGTTCCTTGTTGGTTCTACCATGAGATGGCTCTCTGTTCCGAAGAATGTTATGTAAGAGAGTCTTATGCGCATCCTATATGCGGAATGAAGAAATGATCTTGCTATACCTCTAGCCATTGCTATTCTATGCATGGTCTCCATAGATCTGCTGGCATCAAGTGCAAGGATCACCGGGATAGACGCTCTGGATCTTGAGGCCACAAAGGCCAGATCGCTGTATCTTATTCTCTTATGCCCAGAAATTATCATGTTGATGAGGCTACCCCTGTAATCAAAATGTTCTCCTGGTCGATTCTGATCAAGCAATCTGAATATGTCAGAGGAACCGGTTCTTCCGCTCTTGTGAGACTTCTCTGAGAATGCGGCAGAAACCTTTGCAGACCTCTCCTCCTCCTTACCCGAATCTATCTTCTTTTCCATTCTACCGTTTGATTCTTCACCCTCATCAATACCGCTGTTGGAACCAGACTCAACTGAGCTTGTGGGCATCTCCCTGGATTCCCTCTCTATAGTCCCTCTGATCATCGCGGTATCCTTTACCCTGTGGCGCAGTACCAGATTTAGTGCTTCCTTGACGTCTTCCAGAGTCACATGTTTTCTACCATTGTATGCAGCCAGGGCTTTTGATGCCTTTACCGCGGTTATCATCGCCCTGTTTCCGGCCTGAAGTTTAAGTACAACCTCAGCTATGAAATACTTGAGATCGTCCTCTATCTTCACATCCTTCAATAGCGATCTCGCTTTCATGATCCTTTCACGGATCTCAGCCTGAAGTTTCTCATATTTCTTCGAAAACGCTTCAGGATCTCTATCGAACTCTTCAACCCTATTTGATATCTCGATCAGATCCGCTGCTTCGGATGGCTGCACGGCATTCACAGAGAGACCGAATCGATCCTTCAGCTGTGGTCTGAGATCTCCCTCCTCTGGATTCATCGTACCTATCAGTATGAACCTTGCCGGATGGGTGACGCTTACACCTTCGCGTTCAACCACATTTATTCCTGAGGCGGCCGCATCAAGTATGGAATCGACAACCGCGTCATCAAGCAGATTGACCTCATCTATGTATATTATTCCACGATTTGCCTCGGCTAAAAGGCCGGGCTGGAGAGAACGCAGGCCCTCATCTATGGCCCTCTTTATATCTAGACTACCGATGACTCTGTCCAGGGTTGCTGTCACAGGCATATTTATGAATGGCATCTTTCTGGTATCTGAAACGATCTTTCCCTCTCTGTATTTCCTCAGGCAATCATCGCACATGGCCGATGGATCATCCGGATCACACTTGAAAGGGCAGTCCTTAACCACCTTTATCTCAGGAAGAAGATCGGTAAGCGCTCTGGCTATCGTGGATTTGGCGACGCCTTTCGGGCCCATTATCAGAACACCGCCGATCCTTTGATCGATTGCATTAAGAATCAGAGCCTTTTTCAGATCCTCCTCATCTACCACAGCACTAAAAGGAAACAGTATCTTTCCCATCAAACACCTCACAGCATGACCGTGATACCAGTTTCAGATTCCTGGTATGCATGCACCACGGCATCATCATATTTTTACACTGTATATCTAAATTGCTGTTTCATGGATGTGTCGTCATAGCAGATATATAGAATCTTATAATAGGTCGCAGAAATAAAGTGTTTATTCTGAGGTACTATTCCCATAGCATGAAATATGATATTGCAATCATAGGAGCCGGCATAGTTGGGCTGTCCACAGCATTTCATCTCTCCGAGAAACATGGAGACCTGAAGATAGCCGTCATAGATAAATTTCATACATATGCGCAAGGAAATACAGGTAAAAGTGCGGCCGGATTCAGAGATGTTTTCTCGTCAGACACGAGTTTCAAGTTATCTTCATCTTCCATAAGGTTCTACGATCATGTGCAGAAGATACTTGGTATCGACCTTGGGATGAAGCATGTCGGATATCTTTTCCTCATGGATAACGATTCCAGTGTGGATGTGATCCGGGAGATAGGGAAGAAGACAAAGATAAGGGAGATCGATCTTGATTTGCTTGGTGATATGGGCATATCCACTAAGATAGACGATGAGATACGGGAAGCCATGGGACTGGAAGATATAAGAGATGCCTATCTTGCGCTGAATGCAGGCATAATGGAGCCAGACAAGATAGCAGCATTCTACTATCAGCAATGCGTGAACAAGAAGATAGATTTCTTCTTCGACACCAGCGTTCAGTCTCTGAATCTCGTGCCAGTGAGGCCCATAAACTTTCCGGGTGAACCATTCATCTGGCAGGATAAATTTATAAAGAGTATAAGCACGAACAGGGGAGAAATATATGCGGATACCTTCATACTGGCGACTGATGTCTGGACAAACTTCCTCACGGATCCGATAGGTATAGATAGCCATATAAGGCCAAAGAAGAGGCAGCTCTTCAAGATAAAGAATGATTTCATATCGGATGTTGTTGGTAAAAACGTGCTTGATACAGGTTCATATCCATTCACAATCTTTCCAAAGGGGGTGTACATAAGGCCATCTCCTCAGGAAAAGACATTCTGGGCAGGTGTGGCGGATGACATAGGCCGTGATTTCTCATTCGTTGAAGATCCTGAGGCAGAACCAGAGTTCTACACGTACAATGTGCACCAGGTTCTGCAGGCATACATGAAGCCTCTCTCATCAGCTTCGGTTACGGGTATGTGGGCAGGATACTATTCGTACAACACGATAGATGGAAATCCATACATATTCAGATCACTCAATCTCATCGTAGCAACTGGCACCAGCGGAAGCGGTATTATGAAGGGAGATGCGATAGGTAGAGTTGTGGCTGCCCTCTACGATGGAGAGGAAAAGGCCAAGCTATACGATGGTATGAGAATAAATACAGCAGATCTTGGTGTGAAGGAAAGAAAGGTTGAGGAGGAGAGATTGGTATTATAGAAAAGTTAGGAGTTTGGGGGAAGCTGTAATTCTCCTTCTTCGTAAAGAGACACACGTACTTCTTCCAATAGAATGATTTATAGATTGTCTTCCCATATTTTTGCATCATCCACGGTGAACAAGTGTACGATACCTGAGTGGGATCGATGAGATCCGAATATATGCCCGTGGTTATAGAGATATACGGCTTGTACGTATGTCTAGAAAGGCATGGGTCTCTTAGATGAAAGTAAGATCCGAATCTTCAGCCTATGAGTAGTTCACAGGATCCTATGCTAATCAGAAGAAATGACGATAGGATCTTCCTGGGGCTGCGATTTGAAAGATAATCTTCTGAAATATCAGGATCAAACAGAATAAAGCAAATTTTTAAATCAGTAATTCACTTAGGCATGTAAAACATGGAAAAGGGTAGTATGAAACTGGACGGTTATTTCAATCTCTACGGAGTTATAATATCAATTGTTCTCATAGGTATCACTGCAACCGAAATATTTGAGCTGGCTGAACTTCCATTTGAGAAATTCTTCGCTGCCGTAAGCGTCGGATCTTTGTTCAGCTTTTCGGTATCTATAGTCTCTAAGTCCGGCTATCTTGGAGTTTTTGGACTTATGACGCTTGAAAGCACGTTTATACCCATACCCAGCGAGGTTGTGCTTCCTCTTTCAGGCTATCTCGTTTACCTTCATACTTTTTCCCTTCCGCTGATCGTGGCTGATGCAGTACTGGCTTCAATGGTCGGTTCTTTCATAGATTACTACTTGGGATTGGTAATCGGCAGGCCCATAATCGTAAAGATACTTGCATTTTTCTATGTCAAGGAAGATTCTCTCGTAAGGGCGGAGAACTGGATAGACAAGTGGGGAGCAAGCTCCGTATTTTTTGCCAGATTTATACCGGGCGTAAGAAGTCTAATCTCGATACCCGCCGGCATGCTCAAAATGAAGGTCTGGATATTTGCCCTGATGACGTTTCTTGGTTCTGTCATCTGGTCAACAGTACTGATCTACATAGGATTGAGAGCAGGACCATACTGGTCGTCCGCCGTGCACAGCTTCAGCGTGATACTTGATCAGATAATAATAGATGCGATATTCATAGCATGTTTGATATACGTTGGTTATTTCATATATTTAAAAATAAGTTCAAGAACGAACACTTCATATTGAAGTTTCGTTCATGAATATTCTGTTTTTAGGCATCTCTTCAAGGATCGTCTTACCGAACTCTGTCGTCTCCTTGAAGGGTCTGCTGGTAACGAATTCCCTAAATTTGTCGAGGCTTTCCCACTCCGTGAATATCATGTATTGCTGTGGATCGTTAACGTCTCTGTATAGTCTCACGTCCTTTATACCCATATCTGTGCTTTTCAGCATGGCCAGAACGCTGTTGAATGTTCTCTCAAATTCCTCTTCGTGCCCTTTCTTTACCTTATAGTACAAGCCGACATTTATCATATCTGGTTAATGCGAACATTTTATAAATAGTGTTAGGAAAAGGTGGAACCCGTAAAAAACCAATCTTCTAGAAGACAATGTAAGAGCTTATACAGATGAAAGATTCGATGAAGGGTTTGAAAGATATATAGAAACATGGATTGTGTAAACAAAGTGATCGTCTCTTGAAATATCAGTTCTGGTTCGTGGGAATATGCATGCAAATAAAAAATTGATGGCTGAAAAGAAGATTAGAAGATTCAGCTTAGTGGCAGCTAGCAGATCCATTTTAGATCAAGCCGTGAGTCCGATAATCGCAACATGTAGGCATGGTGGTATTTTCCTGCACCGCAACAGCTTTATCATATTCTTTGTATCTCTGAGAGATGGATGATTCAGAAGATGCCTTTGGGCATGCACTCATGGATTATTCTAAGGGAAGATGCAGCTACGAGATGGTAGAAACCAGAAGCGGCAAGATAGATGTGACCTCAATTTCATATTATTTCAGATCTTTTGATCAGTGGCCCGGCATGGAAAAAGACGCTATAAAACATGCAACTGGAAAGATAATCGATGTTGGAGCAGGTGCTGGAAGACACTCCCTTTATCTTCAGAATCTTGGATTTGATGTGATCGCCATGGATATCTCACCACTTGCAGTGAAGGTTATGAAGAATCGCGGTGTAAGAAATGTTGTCCTAGGCGGAATAGAGGATATCCATGGCCCGTGGGACACCCTTATACTTCTGGGAAACAATTTCGGCCTTCTTCGCACAGTCCTTGAAGCAAAAGGTTTTCTTCGCAAATTTTACCAGCAATCTTCAGATGATGCTAGGATAATTGCTGAAACGACAGATCCATATGCCTCTGGCTTCACTTCTGCTGAAGGCTATTCAGGAGAGCTTGAGATAAGGGTGATCTACGACAGATACAGGACAGATTGGTTTAGATATCTCTTGGTCGACAAGGCAAAGCTGATGGACATCATCGAAGATACCGGCTGGCATGTTGATAAATTGTACGAGATGAGTGGAGTGGATGTTTACTGCTTCGTACTTTCAAAATGAATGGTATTATAAAATATTGAGGTACTGAAACCAGCATGTACAGGTTTCAGGTCATATTTGTATGCTGAGTCCTGTCGTGTCAGTATAGAGATGGTTCATGCGGGAGTTGCGTCCAGTTTTGCATTTTTGCTCTCCTTCCCAAGGAACCATATCAAGGCTGTTACTGGAAAGACTATCAGAACCAATAGTAGCATAGAGTAGGAGTAATTGTCATGAAACATCGTTGAAACCAACACCTCTATCGTTGATGCAGTTGAGGCAACCATTACTCCAATCATGTACGCGACACCAGGAATGGTTGCCCTGGCCTCTGCTGGGGATCTTTCGTTCATGTATACGCCGGGCATTGCCCAGGCCCCCTGAACTATGAACTGCATTATGATAGGAGCAAGGAAGGCAACATATATGATCGATGACCTTCCGAATAACTCTGGAAAAGCCCACAGTGGTGATATCGCAACCCCGACAATGAGGAAAGCAATGGCATTCCATTTTCTTCCCAGCCTGGTATTCTGCGAAATTATGCCTGATATGACGCCGCCAACGATAGCGGCCGCATTATATGCTATTGCGATTGAGGCAACGTATGTTGTGCTGAAGTGCAGTTGATGCTCCAGAAACGTCGGATAGAGATCCTGTGTGGAATGGGAAACGAAGTTCATTCCAACGAGTAAAATGGACAGATAGATGAAAAGTTTCCAATGTTTTCCTATCGTTCTAAATGTCTGCCTGAACGAGGCTCTCTTCTTGAATTCATTGTAGACAGGACTTTCCCTTGTTGTGATCATAATGTATATTACAGCTATGGCAGGCAGTGCTGCGAAGTAGAACATAGGTCTCCAGCCATATTTTGGATAGATGAATAGGTATACAATGGCTGCCAGGAGATAGCCAGTTGGATATCCGCCCTGAATCAGTCCAGATACCCAGCCCCTTGCCTTTGTGGGCAAAGATTCCATGGCGAGTGCAAATCCAGATCCCCATTCTCCTCCCATGCCAAAACCGTAGAGCGCCCTGAGTATGAGAAATACTGTAATGGTTGGCGAAAAGGCTACCAGCGTATCGAAAAATGCAAGGAATGTAAGACTTATGATCATCGTTATTTTGCGCCCATATTTGTCGCCCACAGGACCAAAAAAGAGGGATCCCAAAAACCTCATGGTCAGAGTGAGTGTTATACTTAGTGTTATAACAACTAAGGCAACATTGAACGTCTTTGCTATAGCAAGCATAACAAACGTTATCAAAAAGAAGTCGAATGCGTCCAGGGACCATCCAAGATATGTGGCAACAATGGTATGAGCCTGCGATCGGGTAATATGCTGATGATCTGTATCTAAAGTCATACGGAAAAATTGAATGTTTGGATGCCATCTACCTCGAATATCAGCGAATTGAATGTTTCCTCCTTCAGGTTAAGGCCAGGCAGCTCCAGCTGCAGCATCTTAATTCTGTCCTTCACATCCCTTGAAATGAC